>CAMLNK010000269.1 GCA_946481035.1 uncultured Dyadobacter sp.
GGTTTGATCCAGTAATTTCACAGATACTGCATTTTTCACGATAGCTTCATTGAGCTGCAAACGATCTGCAGCGGGATTAGGATAAAACGAAGGTAACCGGGAGCCTTCAAAGACCACGCGTGCTATTTTGCTGTACGAAAACAGGTTATCACCGCTGCCCGCGGGACGGTCTACCATTTTCAGCCGGTAAAGATTGTCGCCGTCGAGCGGCGCTTTATCGATGGCGCTGTAATCTATTCTTGCCTGGCTGGTATTCGCCGCTTCCACAGTTCCGATAACATCCCAGTTGTTCCCATTGGCGCTGCGCTGTATCTCAAAATGGCTCGAATTGGCCTCATCGGCCGTTGACCAGTCAAGCGAAACATGATCCTCGGCGGCGGCAGCTTTAAAGGCGATCAGTGTTACCGGCAGCACGTCAGTGGCGTTTACAACTATCTCGTACGTTTTCGCACAGCCGCCCTGCCCTGCGGTTACCGAATAGGTGTATGCCCCCGGAACCGACGGAACTATAACGCCGGTAAGCGTATCAGTGTCGCCGATTGCACTTCCATTCAGCTCCCAGCGGTAGCTGAGGCCGGAGCAATTTCCTTCGCAGGAGGAAGTCAGATCAATGGCAGTCCCAATGCGCGGATTGCTGGCGCTCGACGAACCCGTGAGCGTGATCTGGCAGTTTGTTCGCAGGTCGTTGTTAATGAGAATATTGACCGGCTCTCCGCCGACAGCATTGCGCGTGGCCATCCACGTTTTATAGGCATCGCAATCTCCCGAATAGCTGTTGCGGTTGGTCACGCATCCGTTCTGGCCGATAATGCCCGACAAGGTAAAGCTATCCTGGTTTGTGGGAGCGGGCGTCGTAACCGGCTGGCTCACCCAGGTGTCGGCCAGATCCCGAATGGCGGGTCCTCCGCCTGCGGCCAATAAATTTTCGAAAAACATACAGCTCACCATTTGCGCGCCATGCAGGTAGCTTTCGGTGGCATAGGAGACGAAATTGGAAATACCGAAATTCGCGTTGAAGGCGGCTTCGTTGATGTACAGCTTTCCGGGAAGGTTGCTTCGGAGCAAATCAATGGCAAACCGGTGATCGTAATTGTTATCGTCATTGATTTTGATGCCGTCCAGATCCGCCGCGATCTCGTTGAATGCAAAAGTGGTTCTTCCCAACGACAATTTATCAAACACCGAACCATGGTGTGCTATCACTTTGATACGGCTATCAATGGCCTTCACCGTGTTCTTGAAGATGTTATTCACTTCTTTTAAAACCTGCGTCCGGTACAGGTACCAATCCGCACCGTCGGGCTGGGCGAACATCGTCGCCGACGGCCTTTTGGGAGTTATGTCGTTGAAAGAGCCGTAGTTTGTCCCCCACACGAAATTGAGCGACTGGATCTTTTCGTATTTAGCTGCCAACCACGCCCTGTAACCGTGCCTCATCGGCTGCGAGTAATCGGTAAGGCTATTGTTATCCCGAAGGTTCAAAGGCTGCTCATAATGGTACTTATCTGTTCCTGCCTCAAATTCCGCCTCTCCCTGGCGGGTATAAATGAGGTCCATATAAAGCAGTTCGTCCGTATCCTGAAGGTGGCCGTAGCGCTGCAATACCTTTTGGGTAAAATCGACAATCCTGTCGCGGGTTGACTGGGCAGCCAGGGAGGTCATCACAAATTGCACGTGGACGCCATTGATCGCTCCCCCGTATTTCTGGAACACGGCCTCCGATCCGTCGTATCCGACATTCAGTATCCGCTCCTCTTTGAGCCAGCCATCCCCCGTATTGATGCCGTACCGATCCGAATAACTGTGTGTGACATTATCACCCGTGCTGACAGCTACATTGATGCCGATTTTCATTCCCAGCGAACGGGCCCTCGCGATCTGGTCGTCGTACATCTGCCACACATTATAATCATCCCCGTATTGCGCCTTCATTGACCGGGAAATGTAGCCTTCTATTGCACCCCATTGAATACTCAGAAAAACCGCATTGCAACCCACAGCATGTGCGGAATCAATGAGTTTTAAATTGTTCCAGTTACCTTCGTTTACCATGCTAAGCCCTAAATAACGTTGCTGGGCAAATGCTGTCGGACTAAAACAAATGACGTTGAGAAAAATAATTAACAAGAAAACCTTTTTAAATAATATAGAATTACTTCGATTTTTTTGGACAGCTTGTAACAGTTTTAGCATAAAAACAAAGATTGTGAGATTTACGTGTAGGCAAATATCCCAAAACTGATCCAATTTTTACTATTATACTAGTAATTTATATAACAGATATTATTTTTAATAGTACTACAATGTCTGTAACATTTTTACTACATCATTTATCAACCGCGATATTATGGAACATCAAGCATTATCTATCCGCCCGTTTATAGGAGCCGCTGATTTCGAAATTTCATGCGCGTTTTATCGTGATTTGGGTTTCCAGGAAGCGAAACTGTCGCCTGCCATGTCGCTTTTTAAAAGCGGCGATTATGGCTTTTATTTACAAAATGCATTTGTTAAGGACTGGGTCGATAACACCATGGTATTCCTTGAAGTAGCGGATGTGCAGCGGTTTTGGGATGAGCTCGTGGCGTTGGATCTTCCGTCGAAATACAAAAATGTGCGGTTGACGCCGATACGGACCGATTATTGGGGCCGTGAATGTTTCGTTCACGACCCTTCCGGAATTCTATGGCATTTTGGGGAGTTTTTCAAAAAATAACAGGGCAGCCATCTTAATTGCTCCAAACAGCAAGCACATTGCCGTCCGGATCGGCAAAATGGAACCGCCTGCCGCCGGGAAAGGAGAAAATGTCGACGGTAATAGTGCCTCCGGCGTTAATCACTTTGTTCTTCACACCTTCCAGGTCGTCGCTATATAAAACTACAAGCGGATTACCTCCTGCTGTTTCCTGCGAGTTCTGGTGAAAGCCGCCGGACAAGGCTCCGTCTTCAAATGCGGTGTAGTCATCGCCATAGTCGGTAAAAGTCCAGCCAAAAGCATTGGTATAAAAAGCCTTGATAACCGGAATGCGCCGGCAATAAAATTCGATGTAATTGATGGATGTTTGGCTCATGGTGTTTGTGATAAAGTTGTTAATATCCTTTTTGCAAATGTAACGGTTTGCATTTACGATCAGTAATCCATAATGTTTGCGTTCTTTAAGTAGCAGGCGCCATTTATCGGTCCGTAAAGCTAATTCCTAAACACCGTAATCATTATGAAAAAGAACCAAGCCGAACCTGCACGCGGGGAGGCAGATTCGTCCGCGCAAACCGGAGAATCGAATCCGCTCCTGACCCGGCGTGAGATGCTCGGATTAACGGGTATGGCCGGACTGACCGCATTGGCCGGTTTCCCCGCCGGTGCCGCACCCGCTGCCGCCCCGGAAAAACCCCGCATTGCCTGCCTTGTTACCTATTGGGGCGCTACCAGGTCCCACGCCGACTGGATCATCACCAAGCTGCTGGACGGCTATTGGTGGCAGGGCGCGCATACGCCTTCGCGTGTGGAGGTGGTGGCGGTTTATCTCCACCAATTTGAAACAAGTCTGTTGGGACAGAAAATATGCAAGTCGAAAAACATACCCATATTTAAAACCGTCGGGGAAGCCGTCACGCTCGGGGGCAAGGAACTTGCCGTAGATGGCGTGGTGATTGTCGGGGAGCATGGAAACTACCCTACCAACCTGAAAGGGCAATGGATGCTTCCGCGCTGGTGGATGTACCAGCAGGTGATCCGGGTTTTTGAGCAAAGCAAGCGCTCGGTGCCGGTTTTCAACGACAAACACCTCTCCTACGACTGGGGCGAGGCCAAATGGATGTACGACAAATCCCGCGAGCTGAATTTCCCGCTGACCGGCGGCTCGTCCATCCCGGTCCATTACCGCAAGCCAGAGATCGAAATTGACATTGATACACCCATAAAATCATCCGTGATGCTGGGCGGTGCGCCGGACGAAGGCGCGCTCTTCCATTGTGTCGACGTGCTGCAGGCATTTGTAGAGCGCCGCAAGGGAGGAGAGACCGGCGTCAAATCCGTGCAATGTATCCACGGACCCGAAACCTGGAAATGGACCGAGCGCAACCCCTGGGCAGCGAGGCTGCTTGAATCGGTGAGGACTAATTTTAATCTCAAACCCGGACACTTTCAGGAAATCGACAAACCCAATGTCTGTATTGTCGAGTACAACGACGGCACCAAAGCGGCAATATATTCAGCAAAAGATGTAGGATGGACTTACGCCGGCGAAATCGAAGGACATAAAGAGCCGACGATCATCTCGATGCTCGACTGGCCCGGGCCTTTCTCGCAATACCACGCTTCCAATTCCCAGCCGCATTGGATTGTCGAAACGATGGTGACCAAAAAAGAGCCATTCAATGCGGAGCGGCTACTGCTTTCGACCGGGATCACGGCATTTAATATGGAATCCAACTGGCAAAACGGGGTCTATTCCGCTGTCGGGCGCCGCATTGAAACGCCTTTTATGAATATGAAATACCGGTCAACGCGGGGCGCGCAGTTCAACAAAGGAGAGCGGCCGCCGAATGTGCCTTATATGAGGGGGTTTGCGGAGTGAAATTTTGAATTTTGAATGACTGAATGAATTTTGAATGACCGAATGATTGAATGACTGAATGAAGAGTCAGGTGTAGTCATTTGACAAGTCAGGTGTAGTCATTTTTAGTCAAGAACAGTCATTCATAGTATTGCTATTTAACCAACACCAGACAATACTTGACAACACCTGACCACAAATGACCATTCACTCATTCACTCATTCACTCATTCACTCATTCACTCATTCAATCATTCAATCATTCAAAATTAATTTCAATGAAACGCAGAGACGTTATCAAGAGCCTGACACTTTTGCCTGCAGCCAGCAGCGTTTTCCCTATAAAATCTATGTTATCCGCCTCTGTTGCCGGTAACAAGCATCCAATGAAGCCGATGCCCGACTTACATCGCGACGCATTCGTTATGGACGGGCATACGCACGTGATGAGCCGCGAGCTGATCCTGAAAACCGACATCGGCCAGCGTTATCCCGATGGCACCGTCGACCTCCCCCGGGCCAAAGAAGGCGGACTGGACGCCATGTTTTTCTCGGTTTACACTCCCGAAAACTACTATCCCGGAAGGTTCGAGACCAAGAATACTTTCCGCGTTGTGAACCTCGCATTGGACCAGATCAAAAAGAACAATGCGGTGATCGAGCTGGCGCTCACCGCCTCCGATATTGAACGTATCAATAAAAAAGGCAAAATGGCCGCTTTCCTGGACCTGGAAGGCGGCTATGACCTTTACGGCGACCTCGATCTGCTGCGCGCCCTGTACAAGCTCGGCCTTCGCTCCATGCAGCTGACAGCCCACAGCACCACCAATGCATTTATCGATGCCTGCAACGATGTTTACACCTGGGGCGGCATCAACGACCACGGAAAAGCGGTGATCAAGGAAATGAATGATCTCGGTATGGTGATCAACGTCGCACACGCATCCAACGACGCCATTCTCCAATCGGTAGCCGCGAGTCGCCACCCGGTAATTTATAGTCATGGTGGTTTTTACAAAATAGTGGATCACCCCCGCTGCATTTCCGACGAGGCTGCAAAAGCCATTGCTGCAAAGGGAGGTGTTATCGGCGTCCATTTCGGCAGCTTGTTCAACAATCCCAAATACTGGGCGTGGCAAAAAGCGAACAACCCGGTGAAAGTGCAGCCCAGTCCTCAACCCAAAACACCACGGATCCTCAGCGCCCAGGTTACGACGCAAACCATCGAAGACGTGGACGGGGAGTTTGCGCGCGAGCTTCCATTTACTTTCAAAGGCACTATTCCTGATGAATACTGGATGCACGTCGACCAGCTCGCCAGGGTGATCGACTATGGCGTAAAACTGGTTGGCGAGGACCACATTGCCCTGGGGTCCGATCTGGACGGCGGCCCCGAGCTGCCTCGCGAGATCAAGGATATCAGCGATTATCCGCAGATTACCACGGCATTGCAGAAACTGGGTTACAGCGATCAGCGGATCAAAAAGATACTCGGCCTGAACTGGCTGCGTGTGATCCGGCAGGTGACCGAGGGTAAATGATCGAAACTGATCTGACCACGAGATTGCGTATACCATTAAACGTTGCAGTGA
>CAMLNK010000270.1 GCA_946481035.1 uncultured Dyadobacter sp.
ACAACTACAATGCGACGACTTTGAAGAACGACATGGGTATCAAATCCGACGCGGCATTCACACCGGACGTTACCACGGCACTCGATCCGCGTATCGACTGGACGGTAGGCCGCCGGGGCATTCCTTTCCTCGATTGGGGTAACCATCCGGGTCAGTCGTGGATCCGCGATCAGAGCTATGCAGGGCCTTATTCACCTAAAAAGAATATTTACTGGCAGGCTACACAGGATAAGTATTCCGACCAGCACTCATGGGCGCCGGGTACGGCTATCAATATCCAGGTGATCCGTTTCGCCGACGTGCTGCTCATGGCCGCCGAAGCGGAAGCGCAGCTGAACAACCTCGCGAAGGCGCAGGAGTATGTGAACCGCGTGCGTGCACGTGCCGCGAAGCCCGAAAGCTGGGTATATACCTACGCCGATCCGGCGAAACCGATGGGCGGATTTACCAAAACACCTGCCGCGAACTACAAAATCGCACAATATCCTGCCGGCGCATTTGCTGCGAAAGGAAAAGAAGGTGCATTGGCTGCCATTTATTTCGAACGTAAGCTCGAACTCGCAATGGAAGGCCATCGTTTCTTCGACTTGTCGCGCTGGGGCATTGCCGAGCAGACTTTGAATGCCTATATCGCATTTGAAGGGAAGGTTACGCCGGATGTGAGAGGCGGTAAGTTCTTGAAAAACGTGAACGAGTACTTCCCGATCCCGCAACGCCAGATCGACCTCAGCACCAAGAATGGCGTATCGTCATTGAAACAAAATCCCGGATATCAATAAACAAGCTAATACCAATGCAAAGCGAGAGGGGCGGTTCATAACTGCCCCTTTTTGTTTATAATAGAGGGTAATTGATTTGAATATGAAATTGTTGAAATGGCTTTCGGGGCTACCACTTGGTTTTTTTATAGCGGCAGTGTGTATGCAGGCGTGCGGCACTTCGGGGGAGTCGGGAGAAACGGAGCTGACCGGCGAGCTGGCCGAGGGCCGGGACGCTGCTAAAAAGTACTGCGGTACCTGCCATTTGCCCGTCGCGCCCGACCTGCTCGACAAGGATACCTGGAAAAACCGGGTGCTGCCGGTCATGGCGCAGCAATTGGGCATGGAGGTATGGCAAAAGACCCAATATTTTGCCGGCGAGCGTTCGGCCATGCCTATCACTGATTGGATGAAAATCGTGGAGTACTACGATTCCCTCGCGCCTGCGCATTTGCCTACGCCGCGCGCGCCTGTGCCCGTACGCGAGGATTGGGCGGGTTTCAGGTTAAGAAGCCCTGCTGACGACACTACTCGTCTGGCCACTACCACGATGGTCGCGATAGACGCCGCGGGCAAGGCCATTTACACGAGTGGTTCCGAAAAGCCTGCATTAGTGCGCTGGGAGCAGGATTTTAGTAAAAAAATAAAAGCGGAATTGTCGTCACCCGCTATGCATATGCTGTTTCCGGGCGGCCGGACCCCGGAAGGCCGGACCCCGGGTGGCCGGACCCCGGGTGGCCGGACCCCGGTCGTAACGGTTGTGGGAGAAATGCGGGCCTATGATGTGACGCGAGGCGAGCTTTTTCGCTTGAAGACATCGGGCGAAATGGATCCGCTGCCGTTTGTGACCGGCTTGCGGAGGCCGCTGCATACCTCGGCGGCGGATGTAAACCGCGATGGCCAAACGGATTATGTGGTTTCTGCATTCGGCCACAACCAGGGCGGGCTGTATCTGTTCCGGCAAATCCAGGATGGGAAATATGAAAAACTGCCGCTGCGGGAAGTGGCGGGCGCGACGCAATCGGTGACCGGCGATTTCAATGGTGACGGCTGGCCGGACATTATCGCTTTGTTCGCCCACGCGCAGGAGGGTATCTGGCTTTTTACCAATGACGGGAAAGGCGGCTTTACGGAAAAACCATTGTTGCGTTTCCCGCCGGTTTACGGCTCTTCCAGTTTTCAGCTCACCGATTTCAACCGCGACGGGCAGGTTGATATCCTTTATACCGCAGGTGATAACAGCGATTATTCCCGCATTCTGAAACCCTACCACGGCATTTATATTTTCCTGAATAGGGGAAATTTCCAATTTGAGCAAAAATGGTTTTATCCCGTCAACGGCTCTACCAAAGCCATGGCAGCCGACTTCGACGGTGATGGCGCCCCCGATATCGCGTCGATCGCATTTTTTGCCGACCTGGCCCATAATCCGGGTGAGAAGTTCCTCTATTTCAAAAACGCGTCATCGAAAACGGATTTGAAATTTCAACCCTTTTCACCACCCGTTTCAAAATACGGCCGCTGGATTTGTATGGATGTAAACGACTGGGACGGCGACGGCGATCCGGATGTTGTACTGGGAAATTATTCCAGAGGATTTCTCAACCAGGAGGAAGTAAAGGCCGATTGGAACGTCCATTTGCCGTTTTTAATTTTGGAAAACCAAAGGAACCACATTACCCCCCGTCCCTGAGAACTTTCTGACTACTTCTGACCATTTCCTGACTACTCCTGATCCCTGACATTCCCAAACTACCTCCCGACAAAAACAAAAAAGCACAGGCCAACCGGCCTATGCTTTTATCCTTACCAAGTACTATTTACCTAACTATTATAACTTTCTGCACGTGCTGGCTGCCGTCGGCAAGGGTGAGTTTCACCGTGTAAATGCCCGGAGCGAGCTTGCTGATGTCCAGTCCTTCCGAAGTAACAACCTTACGATCGATCACTTTTACACCCGCCGCATTGTGCAGGACAACCGATTTCACCTGCGCGGAATCCTTGAATTTCAACCGGTCGCTGGCAGGGTTAGGATAGGCGGCAAGCAATCCTTTGCCGTCGAATTCGAGACTCAGAATGCGGCTGTATGCGAAATGAGCGTCCTGGCCTTCCGCAGCCCGATCTACCATTTTGAGACGGTAGTAGTTGAGGCCTGCCGCAGGTGCCTGGTCTGTGAAGCTGTATTTGCGCAATACGGTGCTTTCACCATGTGAAGCCTGGGTACCGATCATTTTCCAGCTTTTTGCATCGGAACTGCGCTCGATTTCAAAGCGGTCGCTGTTGGTTTCTTCCGTGGTTTCCCAGTTGAGCAGCGCGGCGCTGGTGCCTTCTTTGGTGGCCGTGAAGGATACCAGTGTGACCGGCAGCCCGCATTCCTCCGCGGTTCTTACGGTCAATAGCGCGGAGGCGGACGTGAGTGTACACAAGTCGCTGTCGCTATCTACGATCACACGATAGCGGTTGCCGGTCCACGCGGTAGTAGCCGGCGAGAGCTGCAATGTATCCGAATCCGCACCGGAATAGGTTCCGTTTGCATCGGTAGCACCACCAGGGGCCAGGTTAGTCCAGTTGGTGCCGCCGTCGGTGCTTACCTGCCATTGGTAAGTGAGCGTTCCGGTGCCGGCAGCTTTCACTACGAATGCGGCGGTTCCTTCGACGCAGGCCACCTGGCTTTCCGGAACAGGCTTGGTGAGCTCGATATCGCAAAGGGTAGCCGTAACGCAGTTGGCGCCATCGTTGCTGTTGGACGGGATCGAGGTCGACATAAAGCTGGCCGAGTTGTTGACCGGGTCAATTTTGTAAAAACGGCCCGTTTCGTTGTGGAATGCATAGAGCTTACCCGTCGCATCCGCGAATACGGCCCCGAAACTGCTGTTGCCCGGGAGGCCGGATACCGGCGAAGCAGCCACGGTAACCGCGCCGGTAAGCGGGTTAATCGTCGAAATGCGTGCGTCGGTGGTAAAACCGTAGATCAGTTGGGTAGAGGGCAGGTATGCAAAGTCGGCGCCGCCGAAAGGTGTGCTCAGTGACACGCCATAGGTGGGGCCGGTTTGCAATGCGAAGCCGTTGGTCGGGTCAACCAGTTTCAGGTAGGTCGAAGGACGGTTCGGGTCCACGTCGATCACGTAGAAGCTGGGGGTACTGGTCTGATAAATCATCATATACCCGTTCGGCAATTCCACGCCCACATTGAAGCCGCCGGTAGCCGGAAGGTTTGCGATCGGATATTCGACGGTACCGCCCTCGCGGTCGATCTGCACGATGCTGCTGGTGCCATTTCGGGTTGCCCACAGCATATTGTCGGTCGAGTTGTAAATGAGCGAGTTGACGGTCATTGGCAGCGGTGCAATTTCCGTTCGGGCACCGCTGTTCACATTGTATGCGTAGAGTGTTGAAACAGGTTCTCCGGCAGCGGCGGCCACCTGGTAGGTGACACCGTCCGCACAATCGAAGGGCAGGTTTTCGAGGATGGAATTCGGGCAGCTCGCTCCGTCATTGCTGTTTGAAGTAATGCTGGTCGAAAGCAATGTGGAAGTGGCCCCGGTAGGGTTAATGCGATGGAATGTGCCCGGATCGTTGGCAAATGCATAGAGCTTTCCGCTCGGGTCGGCAAATACCGCGCCGAAGGAAGTACCCGTTGGCAAGCTGGCGATCACTGATCCGACAGCGCTTGCGCCGGTAACGTGGTTCAGCGTTACCAGCTTAGCACTGGTCGATTCCACTCCGTAAACCAGGCCCGTAACCGGCTCATACACCAGGTCGGCGACATTCATTGCGCCGCTCAGTGCGATACCGTAAGGTGCGCCGGTTTGCAATGCGTAACCATTGGCGGGGTCGACCAGGCGCAGGTAAGTAGCGCGTGACGGGTTGATATCGACTACATAGTACCGCGGCTGATTGGTGGTGTAAACCAGCATATAACCGCCCGGGAGCCCGGTTCCGACGTTGTAGTTGGTGACCGGCAGGTTCGCGATCGGATATTCCAGCAGCGTGCCATCGGCCGCTATGTGCACGATCGAGTTGGTACCGTTTTTAGTTGCCCATAATGTATTGTCTATTTCGCTGTAAATGAGTGAATTTACCAGCGTGGTGAGTGGCGCGATGTCAGTTCTTATGCCGCTGACCACGTTGTAGGCATACAATGTCGAGACAGTTTCGCCACCGGCTGCCGCCACCTGGTAGGCCACACCATCTTCACAGTCAAACGGTGTAAGACAGCCCGTGATAGTAATCGGTTGGCTTACAGGCCCTTCGCATCCCGGGTTTTCATAACGTGCGTAGTAAGTGCCCACCGGCGCCTGCGTAGGATCGGCCACAAGCGTAGCGGGTGAAGGCGTTGGTGAAGTGTAAAAGCGTAAGGTGCTGCCGACGGGAGTGGGACCTGCGACCAGACGGTTCAGATCGTAGGTAACGGCCGGGCATATCGGGGCGTCGGTGCTGGCTACCAATGTCGGCGCGCCCGGCGTGGCGTACACATTCATGGTCGCTGACGAAGAGTTTGTCGTACAAAGATTGCTCGTGATCACGCAGCGGAAGCGGTAGTTATTCCAGACCGTGGTCGACGGCGTGACGGTGAGCGTGGCGGTACCACCGCCTGAATAGCTGCCGTTCGCGCCTGTAAATGGGGTAGTTTGCATGTTAGTCCAGTTCCCGCCGCCATTGGTGCTCAATTGCCATTGGTAGGTGAACGGGCCATTGCCGTCGGGCGCGACAGTGAAGTTGGTGGAATTACCGGGGCAAAGCGTAACATCCGCGGGCACTACGGGAATATCGGTATCACATTCCACGAACGCATTCGGGCAGCTTGCCGCGTCGTTTCCGCCGGAAGCGGGGCTTGTCGAGAGCAGTGTAGCCGAGTTGGCGACGGGATCGATCCGGTAAAATCCGCCGGTGGTATTGTTGAACGCGTATAATTTGCCTGCCTTATCACTAAACAAACCGCCGTATGGGTCGGCGGGAAGGCCTGTTACGCCCGTAGGGTTGGTTGCTACTGCACCTGTTGCCGGGTTAAGGGTCGTCAGTGTACCAGTGGTGGTCAGTCCATAGGCAAGGCCCGTAGAAGCCAGGTAGGCTATATCGGATCCAGCAAAACCCGCGGAAACCGGCGTGCCGTAATTAGGGCCTGTTTTCAATGCATATCCGTTGGTGGGGTCAACCAGTTCGAGGAAAGTAGCACGTGCAGGGTCGACGTCGATCACGTAGTAATCTGTCGCATTCGTGGTGTAAACCAGCATATAGGAATTGGGCAGTTCCACGCCCACATTGTAACTGGCCGACGGCAGGTTTGCAATGTCATAAACCACTGTTCCCGCGCCCGCGCCGATCCGCACAATGTCGTTGGACGCATTGAGCGTTGCCCAAAGGAAGTTATCGGCAGCGGTGCTGTAAA
>CAMLNK010000271.1 GCA_946481035.1 uncultured Dyadobacter sp.
GCACCTATCGCGGCCGTGGAGACGACGGTTGACACTTCTATTCCCGTGGAACCACCGAAAATCACCGTCAGCAAGCCGTTGAAGTAATGGGAAGGGATCTTGTAAGCGGGCAACGTGTGGGCATTTTTGTTGATCGTGTCCAGCACTTCTTTGATCCCCTTATTGGCTTTGTTATGAAACAGGAAATAGCGCAGCAAATGGATGGTAGTGAGGCCAATGAGTGGAATAATGAATATCAGATAACGGTTATGCCGCAAATTTTCTAGGAAAGCCTCCTCGTAATGCTCCGTGATCACTTTGAGGGTATCGGCTATCAATGCTGAAAAAACGCCGGTTACAGCCGCCGCGAGCACTACCGCGACCACCCTTTGGGATTTTTTTACCTTATATGAATTCAATTCCATCGTCTATCTTAAATCGGAGAAACCTGGCCCCACATTCAAAGATAACGCCGATCATAGGCTTTTTGTTTACGTTAACCAGGGTTACATCTTAATTTAATCCAATTTCAAAGATTATTAAAAATAGATATTCGATCGTTACAATTCCGGGATTTAAGTACGCCCCCGATAGCGTCGTTGGATGCCCGTCGAAATACTGAAATTTTATGACCAAACACCTGCTTTTCAACCGGTAGGTTTGATGTCCGCGCTCCTTTATAATTCGCCGGACATAGACATGCTGTCCGTTCATTGTCAACTCATTAAACGCACATCATCTATGAAGAAAGTTTACTTCCTGTTGGCCGCACTTGCGGGGCTCGTGTTTTCGGCCAACACTTCGCGTGTGAAACCTGCCAAATACGGCATGACTGTCGGTACGCCGGAGATCCGATCGATCAGCGGGCTGGCTTTCGGGCCGGACGGAGTGCTTCTTGTGGGCGATTCCAAAAGCGCGACGGTTTTCGCGATCGACACGAAAGATGCGACCGCCAATGCAAGCGTACAAGCTGTTGAAATAAAGAATATTGACCAGAAAATCGCCGCATTACTGGGAACAGATGCCGCCAACATCAGCATTCAGGACGTTGCCGTAAACCCTGTTTCCAAGAACATTTACTGCGCCGTGCAAAGTGCCGATGGCACACCGGTTCTGCTCAAAATCACCGGCGACAAAATCGAAGCGGTAAACACCAGGAATGTAGCTTTTTCGAGCCTGGCGCTTAACAATGCACCGGCGGAAGACGCGAAAGACAAACGTGGTAATTCTGTGAGGGTTGCGGCGATTTCGGATATTGGTTTTGCGGATGGGAAAGTGCTTGTGAGCGGGCTTTCGGGCCAGGAGTTCAACTCTACTTTCCGCAGCATTCCTTTCCCTTTTGCCAACAAGCAGGATCAGTCGACGTTGGAGATTTACCATGCTGCCCACGGCAAATATGAGACGCTGGCGCCGATCCGCACATTTACGACCGCCGATATCAAAGGTAAAAAGTACCTGGTAGCGAGCTACACCTGCACACCGCTGGTACTTTTCCCGATGGACGAGCTCAAACCCGGCACGCATGTAAAAGGCCGCACCGTGGCCGAAATGGGTAGCGGCAACTCCCCTATCGACATGGTAACCGTGAGCAAAGGCGGGGAGTCATTCCTGATGATGTCCAACTCGGCCCGCCCCGTTTTCAAGGTAAAATACAAAAGCATCGAAGCATACCAGGGTGCGTTGACAACCCCAGTCGAAGAAAGTTTCGCGACAGCGGGCGTCGATTTCGTTTCGCTGCCGGTAACGAATGTGATCCAGATGGACAAGCTGGACGATTCGCGCATGATCATCCTGCAACGCCGGTCAAACGGCAGCCTCGACCTCTGGACTTCGAGTGAAAGGTATCTGTAAAATTTCGACAAAACGGTTGGTCAGGCTGGCGTGCATTCCCGGCCTGACTTTTTTTGTGTGCCTTTTCGCCTGCCATCCGGAAAGCGCGAACCAATCGATCGACATTCAATGGAAAAGCGAGCAGGCTGTCGCCGTTAGCATTCCTGACGCCTTTGCAGCGGGCATTCCGGAAGATTCCATTTTTTCTCTGGTCACAGTCAGTATCGCCGACCAACCAAATCCGGTAGGCATTCTGGGCTCGTTCGAGCAAAAAGAAAGCGGGCTACTATTCACGCCGATGATTCCCTTCACGCGCGGCATGCATTATGACGTACGGGTACGCGGCACGCGCGTGGGAGGTTTTGAAGTACCTGAAAACAATTCTGGTAATGCGCCAAGGGTTATAGCTATTTATCCCTCGGCCGACACGCTGCCTGAAAACCTGCTGAAAATATACCTGCATTTCGATCAACCTATGCGCGAGGGGCTTTCAGGAAAATATGTCAAACTCATAAAAAACGAGCGCGACACCATTCACGGAGCATTCCTTGACCTGCAACCGGAACTCTGGAACCCGGAGCGGACTGTCCTCACACTCTGGCTCGATCCCGGGCGCATTAAACGTGATTTGCAGCCTAACAAACGGCTCGGCACGCCCATGCAGCGAGGGACGCATTACCAGGTTATCATCTCACAGGCCTGGACTGATACGCGCGGGAAGAGCCTCGCCAAACCCTATCATAAGGCGTTTATTACTGTTGGAAAAGACTCCTTATCGCCCCGGCCCTCGCAATGGACATTGATACCGCCCGTTTCCGCTACGAAGCAGGCATTGAAAATTGATTTCAAAGAATCATTGGATCACAGCCTTTTACAAGAAGTATTTTCAATCGAGGACAACAACGGCACTAAGCTTCCCGGCCAGTGGGAAATTGATAAATCTGAACAACAATGCAACTTTATTCCAAACAGCAACTGGAAAACCGGTAGTTATAAGTTACTGATTCAAACGCGGCTGGAAGACTTGGCCGGTAATAACCTTGTGCGTGCGTTCGACAGGGACATTACGCAAAAATCGCAGCCCGCTTCCGCGAAAATCATCGAATTATCATTTAACATCCGATAACCTACCGGTTCTTATCCATTAGCCTCCGGTTTACCACCTGCTCGATTACCTGCTCACGGTAGTTGCGGCTGATGGGAATGCGGTGTGTATGCATGAAAATTTCGTTGCCGTCGATCCCCTCGATTTTGCCGATTGAGACGATATAGGACTTGTGAATGCGGATGAAATGCCGGCTGTCGAGGTTCTGTTCGAGATGTTTGAGGTTGAGCAGCGTAATGTATTTGCCTTTGCGGGTATGGATCGTGACGTAGTTTTGAAGGCCTTCGATGTACAGAATATCATCAAAGAAAATCTTCTCGTATTTGCTGCCGCATTTGATAAAAAAGTAGTCTTCCTCCGTTTTCGACGCTGCGGATTTTGTGAGTAGTTTGTGATAGTCCCTGGCCTTGCCCGCCGATTTGAAAAAACGCTCGAAAGTGATCGGTTTTAGCAGATAATCCATCACATTAAGCTGGAAACCTTCCAGTGCATAACTCGGATAGGCCGTGGTAATAATGGCCATCGGCGGGTTTTGGACTATTTTCAGGAAGTCGATACCGCTCATTTTAGGCATTTGAATGTCGAGAAAAATCAGGTCGACCGGCTCCCGGTCCATAAGGCTCAGGAGTTCCACCGGGTTTTCGCAAACGCCCGTCAGTTTCAAAAAATCCACCTCGTTCACATAATCCGCCAGGCCTTCCCGCGCCAGCGGCTCATCATCGACTATCACACAATTGATCATCTATCCGATCTGATTTAAAGACATTTGAGCAGTTTCAGCCATTTCCAGCATTTCGAGTTCCACCTCGAAATGAACGACAAAACGATCGGTATCGCGCCGGATATTCAGCTGATATTTTCCGGGATAGATCAAATCCAACCGTCGGCGGACGTTTTTCAGGCCAATCCCGCCGTAGTTGACGACCTCCGTATTTGGTTCTTCCGAAATACTGTTACTAAGGTTAAATGTGAGGTTCGTGTTATCGAGCTGCAAGTTGCCGCGGATCCAGTTGGGCTCGTCATGCTCCCTCGAAACATGTTTGAATGCATTTTCCATGAACGTCATCAGCACAAACGGAGCGATACCCGGATGCCCGTCGCGCTGCTCCTGCACGTCGAAAACCACTTCGAGGTTGTCGTTCTGGCGCAGCTTTTCCAGCTCAATGAAATTTTCAAGATAGGCGATTTCCTTACCCAGCGGTATTTGATGGTCGTTGCATTCATACAGCTGATGGCGGAGCAGTTCCGAAAACTTCGCCAGCGACGCCGATGCCATATCGGGGTTCTTGTGAATCAGGAAAAAGATCGAATTGATACTATTAAAAAGGAAATGCGGATTGAACTGGTATTTCAGAAAATTCAACTCCGTTTCGAGTTTTTCCTTTTCCAGCATTTGTTGCCTGCGCTGCGTTTGGAGCCAGTTTTTGGCCAATTTAATACTCATTGCGAATGTCGTAGCCGCAACCGTCGACGATAACGGCCCGCCGAGCATCATATGCAAAAACTCGTAGTTACCAGGCCCGAAGAATTCTTCCAGCGTTTTGCCGGCCGCCCAAGCCCCGATGTAATAACCAGGAACGATCATCGCGGCGGTAGCGAGGATGGTTAATAGCAAAAGCATCAGGAATTGGACATATTTACCCTTTTCCAGGAAGTGCGGGATGAGAAAATACAGGTTGAAATACACCGCCAGGGCCTGCCAAATTACGTAAAAGAGGAACTTGATCACGGAAGCAGTAAACAACGCCTCCACCACTTTGACCGGGTTGCCCAACGCCACCACCCACCATATATAATGATAGACGATCCAGAATGGAATATGGTAGAGCTTATACCTGAAAAACCAATGCGCCCGCGCGGGCGAAGCGGCAAAATCCGGGTCGGAATGCAGTTGAGCGGTCATGCAGGACGAGGGGCTATACTACTCCCAATTTACGGGAATAAGCGCAAAACAGGAGCCCGAAGGACGAAACGACGGAAATAATTGATGAACCGCCGGTACTATAATACGACAAGACCTGGCGGGTTTGGATCGTCCGCCAGGTCTGTCTTCAACATTTCTCATTAAATCTACGTCAACGTAACGCCGCACGGGCATGCTGTGCTTGCTTTTGTGGCGTTGGTGTATTCCAATTTCAGCTTCTTGCCTTTTTCGTCTGCCTCTTCCAGCAGCTCAAAAGTACGGCGCTCACCAAGCATCAGAAGCGACTGGAAAAGAATGCCGGCATATTTACTTTCTTCGCTGCCGGGGCCTTTTTCCTTGGCGAGGTCATTGTAGTGTCCGAAAAGATCTTTTCCTTTTCCCATGGTTTTATGTTTTGCTTTGAATTTCAGAATCTCAGTTTCCGTGCTAAAAAGCGCATCGAATTTCTCTTTTGCCAATTTAGAAAAATAATTATAAAAATTCTCAAAAAATGCATGCCAATATGGATCAACTCTCGTCGCTCTGACCGCGGACCATGGACCACAGACCGCCGCTGGCTGTTTTATTGTCGGGCAGCATTCCGCTCCCGCAGCACTTTCCGCATATTCTGAAACGTTTCGATGGGCGCCCGGCAGGCAAACATATTCACGACATGCGCGGGGATGTGGCCACCGGGGTCAACTTGCAGCATATACTCTACCCATACCTTACCATTAGGCAATGGGCGGATTAGCCATCGGTTTATGGAAGCATTGATTCGGATAATACCCTCCCGCAATGGCACGATGCCCGGGACGGCTGGCGCTTCAACCGTCACGATATCACTCTTTTCGTGTTTTATGACCCGCAAATGCGTCACAAAATCGCGATTATCCAACGGCCACGGCAAACTTACTTCGGTGTGATAAAATAGCTCCGTATCGGAAATTTTTCGGATCAGTTTACACGATTTGGTATGGCATACCCATCGCTCGGCTGCTTTTACGTCCAGCAATAATGCAATTACCTCATCCGCGCCTGCATCCAGCGTGCATTCCGCTTTCATCGCTTTGATTCTCGAATCAGGGACCGTCTTGGCATACACTTTTATCCCGTCACGCACAGCCACGCGCCTCCACTCCGCCTGCGCGAATGCCTGCGTAATGCACAGGTAAAGAGACAGTAAAGCGAATATCAGGCATCTCATAACTGCACAAAATTCTCACTTCAACACCCATTAACGAAGCCCATTTCTCCCCTGATGCCGGAAAGCATGTTTCAACTGACAGAATGCATGTTTGAACTGATGAAAACT
>CAMLNK010000272.1 GCA_946481035.1 uncultured Dyadobacter sp.
TCAGTTCAACGACCTGAGCGAGCTGCCGGACGGCATCGTGGAGCGTTTGAAGCACTACTTCCTGACTTACAAAAACCTGCCGGGCGAGAAAGCGCATATCGAAATCACCAATGTTTATGGTAGAGAAGAGGCGCACGAAGTAATCCTTACCTCGGTGGAAGATTACAAGCATTCTTATTATTGAGCCGACGCAACATGTGACGTCAGCTGACGGAATTTAGAGCCGCTCCTGCTAGGGGCGGCTTTTTTTAATTCGTATCTTTGCGCAAATTTTGACCAACCATTGGCACTCGCTGCCAGGCATATATGAGTAATTTACAAGAAATTAAGAAGCGCCGCACGTTTGCGATCATCAGTCACCCCGATGCCGGGAAAACCACATTGACCGAAAAGTTGCTCCTTTTCGGTGGTGCGATCCAGACGGCCGGCGCGGTAAAGTCCAATAAAATCAAGAAGACCGCGACTTCCGACTTTATGGAAATCGAGAAGCAGCGTGGTATCTCGGTAGCGACGTCGGTAATGACCTTCGAATACAAGGACCTGCTGATCAACATCCTCGATACGCCGGGTCACAAGGACTTTGCCGAAGATACCTATCGCACATTGACGGCCGTGGATAGCGTAATTCTGGTCGTAGACTGTGTGAAGGGCGTCGAAGAGCAAACCGAGCGTTTGATGGAAGTTTGCCGCATGCGGAACACCCCCGTGATCGTGTTCATCAACAAGCTCGACCGCGAAGGGCAGAATCCATTTGAATTGCTCGACGAGCTGGAAAGCAAACTGAATATCCGCGTTCGTCCGCTTACCTGGCCGATCAATATGGGTGCCAATTTTAAAGGTGTTTACAGCTTGTACGAGCAAATGCTGTATTTCTTTAAAATCAATAAAACGAAGATCGAAGCTGACGTTGCGAAGGTTAATCTCGAAGACGAAAAGCTGGGAGAGTTGTTGGGTGAGAGAGATGCCAACCAGCTTACCGAAGATGTGGAGCTCGTGGAAGGCGTTTACGACGCATTTTCAGAAGAAGCGTATCAAAAAGGCCAGCTGGCACCGGTATTCTTTGGTAGTGCGATCAATAACTTCGGTATCAAGGAGTTGCTGGATACTTTCTGCGACATTTCGCCGATCCCGCAGCCGCGTCCGACTGACGTACGCGAGGTGGAGCCTACCGAACCGAAATTCACTGGTTTTGTATTTAAAATCCACGCCAATCTCGACCCCCGCCACCGCGACCGCATTGCGTTCCTGCGCATTTGCTCAGGTAAGTTTGAGAGAGGTAAGTTTTATAAACACGTTCGCTTAGGCAAAGACGTTCGTTTTTCAAGCCCGTTTACTTTCATGGCTTCGGACAAGAGTGTGATGGAGGAGGGTTTTCCGGGCGATGTGGTAGGTTTGTATGATACGGGTAACTTCAAAATCGGGGATACATTGACCGAAGGCGAAAACCTGCAATTTTCGGGCATTCCGAGCTTCTCGCCCGAGATATTCAAGGAGCTGATCAACATGGACCCAATGAAATCCAAGCAATTGGAAAAGGGTATCCAGCAGCTTACCGACGAAGGTGTGGCCCAGCTCTTTACCCTCGACCTTGGCAATAGAAAAATCGTAGGTACCGTTGGAGAACTTCAATTCGACGTAATCCAGTACCGCCTCGAACATGAATACGGTGCAAAATGCCGCTGGGTGCCGATGAATATCTCCCGCGCCTGCTGGCTCACCGCCGACGATAAACCGGCCATGGATCAGTTTATTCGCCTCAAAGGCAACCAAATCGCCTACGATAAGGACCGCAACCCGGTTTTCCTCGCCGAATCCGAATGGATGATCCGTATGAACCGCGAAAACAACCCGGCCATTCACTTCCATTTTACGTCGGAATTCAAGACGGAAATGGCGCTTTGAGGCTGATTATATAGCATTTAAATTGAAACAGGCTGCTTCGTTCATCGGAGCAGCCTGTTTCAATTTGATAATACCTGTTAATTACGCGGCCCGCCACCTCCGCCTCCGCGGTTATTCCGGCGGTCTTCGAGCATGGTTTTGTATTTTTCCTGCTGTTCTACGGTCAGGATTTTGCCGAGCTCGGTGTTGAATGTTTCCATCGAGGCACGCATTTGTTCGCGGTCCATGTTCTGAGCGTCGCGCAGTTCCTGCATTTTCTTGGCGCGGGCCAGGCTAAGGTCGTATACTTTTTTCTGCTGGTCGTCCGAAAGTTTGAGGTTTTCGGTCAGGGTTTTGGTCTGGTTCTCGGCGCGCTGCTCGGGCGTTGCATTTCCGCCGCGTTGCGCGAAAGTTGTGAAGCTTACAAAGGCCAGCAAAATGGCCAACAATGATTTCCTCATGGTCAAAAAAGTTTAGATACCCGGGTTAGATGCAAAAGGAAGCTGCAAGTTTAATCAGCTATTTAAATTTTTGGCTGAGTATGTCAACCGCGAGTGCGACTGCAATAGCGCAGGTGTAGCTCATGAGCGTACCTACCAGCACATATTCCGATTTTTTGCTGATGTATGCCGGTGGAATGCCGGAATCGGTCACTTTTTCATTGTATCTCAATAGTGATTTGGCGGCAATGAGGAAGCCGATGGCCGAATATTGATTTACCAATACAAAAACAAAAATGAGCAAACGTTCCGAAAGACCTATCCATCGGCCCGCGTTGGCAAGGTTGTCGTCGGCTCCGGGCGCTAGTTTGGCAAGCTCTTCGCGCCATGGTTTAGTGAGTATGCCTACGAAAAACGAGACGGGGTTGAGGATGAACAATGCGCCTGCTAGCGTCGCGAGGGTTTTAGGTTTGTTGAGCCAGGTGATAAGTATTTCTAAACCAGGTAAAATATTGCTGGTAAGGAGCAGTGCAGTGAATGCAATAGTGGCCAGGTGTGCTGCCTGGTCGGCAATGAACCAGGCGAGGGAGCCTTTTTTGTCGAATGATATTTTAACAAGATCGATCACGCCGTGCGCAATTCCCAACAGAATGGCTGGAAGTGGGTTTGCCCACTGATGCAAGGCCATGTAGGATACGACAATGACCAGCAATGTGTGGAAATACAGGTAGCGGGATTTGTATTTTCTCTCCTTTTTGTCGGTAACCCAGCGGGTGGGTTGCCAGTAAAAATCTACAAGAACGTGTGCCAGGAGAAGCAGCAGAAATTCTGTCATAGTAGTTTAGCGTTTGGTGTATAGTGATAATTGCTTTGGAAAGGTAGCAAGAAAACTATCAATTGCCCACCACTTCGACGACGCTACCCGCTGGCTTGCTGCCGATTGGCTGATAGACAGCATTTCGGCGATCTGCGTTACATTTTTGCCTTGCAGCAGCGCTTCAATTACCTGGCTTTGAGCGGCAGTCCAGCTTTCTATTACCGTTTCCAGCAAATCCAGTGTCGCCGACAAGGGTTCCGATGGCTTGGAAAATGCAATGCCGATCCTCGCTTTTTGCTGTCGGATCGTATCGGCCAGATGCCCCGAGAGCCTGAATGCTTCACCATCGGAGGTGCCTGGGCGGTCGGTAAGTTGTTCTGTATGGCCAATGCCGATGGCTATGCGCATGTCCGCATTGGTCGCGTGCTTGCGTATACATGCGCGTGCGAGGATGGCTACGCGCATGACCTCTTCGGTGTTTTTTAATACTGCCTGGAAGCTATCCCCGCGGTAGATTTCGGGTTTTAACGCCCATTTGAAAGACTGGTTCTGGTGCAAAATAGCAAGCATTTCTTCCAGCCAGAGTGCCGATTCATCGCGGGAAAAGTGCGTATAGTTAACCATATCAGCGGTTATTACGGCCCGGAACGCTTTCATGAGTATAAGGTTTTTTACTTATAATCGTCAAATATAAGTAAAAAGCCTTATATTTTAAATATATAAGCTAAAAACCTTATATCAGTCAAATATAAGGAAAAAGCCTTATGCTTTTTCAGAGAAAATACCCGCCAGGTATGCCCATTCTTCTTTTAAGCTTCCTTTAAATACTTCTGAACCAGCACGTCTGTACCAATACCCCGCATTGAATGTATCGCCCTCGACGCGGTGAAGGTAAGCGTGCAGGCGGTCATAAGCCTGCGTGCCTTCTTTGCTTTGGGCGATATTATGGGCCGCTTCCCAATCGCCGTTGGCATCGTGCCAGAGCGCTTCCAGCAGCACAGGTAACCCTTTGGGCGGAGAAGGAAGCGAAATCGATTCCTGAAACTGTTCTAGTGTCATGATGATCGGAAAATGGTGGTAATTACAGTGAAAACAGCTGCAATATACGCCCCAGAGCCCTGATTTGCCGATTTTACTTGTATATTGTAAGGCACAATTGTAATTAAGACAACAATATATGTTTAAACAATTATCAACGATACTAGGCTGTATGACGCTGGCGGTCTATTGCCACGCGCAGGAAACCTTCCCAAGGAACGGTGCTTATGATGAAAGGACAGGCCGGTACGCTTTCACGAACGCGACGATCGTCGTAGATCCTAAAACCACGATCGAGAATGCGACGATGCTCATCGAAGACGGTATGATCCGGGAGACGGGAAAACAGGTGAAAATCCCCGCGGGTACGGTCACGGTCGACCTGAAAGGGAAATTCATTTATGCGTCGCTCATCGAGCTGGATTCGGATTATGGAATGCCGGAGGTGAGAAGGGTGCAGGGTGGTGCCGGTAGGCAAACTCCGCAATTGGAATCGAATAAGAAAGGTGCATTCGGCTGGAACCAGGCTATTCAGCCTGAGACGGATGCGAGTATCCTTTTTACACCGGATTCTAAAAAAGCAGGCGACCTGCGGAAAATCGGCTTCGGTACCGTGCTGGTACATTCGCATGACGGCATCGTGCGCGGAAGCGGCGCGCTCGTGACGCTTACCGACGAACCCGCGAACAAGGCCATGCTGAATAACAGGGCATCCGCCCACTTTTCGTTCGGGAAGGGGAGTTCGTCGCAGACCTACCCGTCGTCGGGAATGGGCGTGGTGGCACTTTTAAGACAAAATTATTACGATGCCGACTGGTACGCGAAAGGCGGGAGCAAAAAGGAAACCAACCTTTCGCTCGAAGCATTCAACCAGATTAAGGCTTTGCCTTCTTTTTTTGAGACCGGCGACAAATACAGTGTTCTGCGGGCCGACAAGATCGGGGATGAATTTGGAATACAATACATTATCCGCGGCGGAGGCGACGAATACCAACGCATTCGCGAGATCAGGGAGAGTAAGGCAACATTGCTGCTGCCGCTCGTATTTCCGGATGCTTACGACGTGACCGACCCATGGGATGCAGAAGTGGTAACGATGAGCCAACTGAAACACTGGGAACTGGCGCCGCGTAATGCCTCGGAAGTTGCAAAAGCAGAGATCCCGTTTGCATTGACCACCGGGGGACTGCGCAATAAAGCCGATTTCTGGAAAAACCTTCGGACAGCCATAGAATACGGCCTGCCCAAAGAAAGGGCATTGGCTGCGTTGACGACCCTTCCGGCTTCGCTCGTTAAGGCCGACAACAAGATAGGAAGCCTCAAACCGGGAATGCTTGCGAACTTCATCATCACTTCGGGAGACCTGTTTTCGAAGGACAATGTGATTTATGAAAACTGGATACAGGGTAAGAAGTTTGCGCTTGCGGCGTTTGATGCTCCGGATGTCAGGGGGTCTTATTCGCTGTCGCTGAACAACCAGCCTGCCGGGAAATTGGAGATCACCGGCTCGCCGGAAAAGCCTGAGTATAAGATCACAGTACAGGATTCGATCAAGATCACGCCCAAAGCGATCCTGGCGAATGCGTTGCTGACATTGACCTATCAGCAGGATAAAAAAGTGGGCGGCACAACCCGTCTCACAGGCTGGCTCAGCGGAACCGGGTTTAGTGGAGAAGGTGTATTGCCCGATGGTACTGTCATACCATGGAGTGCTACGCTTACTGAAAAGTACACAGCAGTAGCCGCCGCCGACACCACGAAGCCGAAAAGCAGGGAAACAGGGCCGATTGTGTACCCGTTTGTAGGTTATGGAAATGAAACATTGCCTGCAAAGGAAACCGTGCTGATCAAAAACGCGACGATCTGGACGAACGAGAAAGAAGGTATCCTGCAAAATGCGGACGTGATTGTCCAGAATGGCAAGATTACCAAAGTAGGGAAGGGCCTG
>CAMLNK010000273.1 GCA_946481035.1 uncultured Dyadobacter sp.
TACGCGTTCCGGCCCCAGCGAATTGGTTACAAAATGCACACCGGTAATCAGGTGCACAAACAGGTCACCGCCAACACCGGTGCCGTAATCCTGGTAATTTCTCCACCGGAAAAACCGCTTGGCATCAAATGCACGCTTGGGCGCATCGCCGAGGTAAGTGTCCCAATCCACCGTGCTGGGAGAAGCGTCGGTCGGGATGGAGTAGTTCCATGCGCCTATGGCATTGAAACGATCGTTATTGGATTCCACATAATTGATCTCACCGATCTCGCCCGCCTGAAAAAGGCGCTTGGCCTCTTTAAAAGAAGCCGAGCTGATCCGCTGGCTGCCCACCTGCATGGTTTTGCCCGATTTTTTCCAGGCATCTATCACCGACAAGCCTTCGTTGATATGGTGTACCATCGGTTTTTCGCAGTACACATTCTTTCCGGCCTGCAATGCGGCTTTGGTGATGTGGTCGTGCCAATGGTCGGGCGTAACGATGAGCACCGCGTCGATGTCCTTTCTTTCCAGGATCTGCCGGTAGTCTCTCGTTGTGAAAATATCCTTTCCATAAAGCTCCTTCACCCGGGTAAGGCGGCCGTCGTACAGGTCGGCCGCGGCGACGAATTCTACATCCTGAGAGCTGCGCAACGCCGCCTTGGTGTCGCTGTGCCCCTGAATGCCCATCCCTATCGTAGCGAAACGGATCTTGTCGTTAGGACTGATTTTTTTGAGGTCCTTAATAATGTTAAAAGGCTTTGCAATGCTTTCCGTGGCTAACAGTGCAGACGCGGCTGTTACGTTTTTGATGAAATTACGGCGGTTAGGCTTCATTTGAGGAATTCAAAAGGTTTAAGAAGATGATCCCTCTAATTTAAACAATTCAGGATTTGTTGCGCCGGTTAATCAAAAATATGTACATTTTGCCACCTTATTCCCCACCCTACTAATTAACTAACGTTCCATGCACGCCGACCAGCGAAAAAAACTGATTAATGAACTGACCGATCTGGTCAGGGGCGGAAACGCTCACGTAACGCTCGAAGAAGCGCTTGCCGGCATCCCGGCCAACCTGCGCGCCGTAATCCCCGATAGCCTGCCTTACAGCATCTGGCAACTCATGGAACACATCCGGATTGCCCAGAAAGACATCGTCGATTTTTCAATTTCAAAAGATTACAAAACGCTCATCTGGCCCGACGAGTATTGGCCCCAGCCAACCGACCAGGTAAGCGACGGTCAATGGGAAGAGAGCATAAAGGAAATCAACGACGACCAGCAGCGCTTCTTTCGTCTGTTGCAGGATGAAGGGAAGGACCTTTTCAGTCCGCTGCCGTGGGGTAGCGGGCAGAATATCGTCCGCGAAGCCATGCTGATCGCCGACCACAACTCCTACCACACCGCGGAGATCATCGTAGCCCGGCGTCTGCTGGGCATATGGAGGTAGGGGCATTGTATAGAAGTTGTTTCAAATCTGGCCAAGTTGTCATGCTGAGCGAAGTCGAAGCATCGTGCATGATGCTTCGACTTCGCTCAGCATGACAGTGTCCCCAAATATTAAAGCTCTTCAATCATAATATCCTTGTAAAATACCTTGGCCTTTCCGCCGCCATGGATTTGCAAGCCGATAAGTCCCTTTTGCGGAATGGATTTGTCGGGCTCAGTGTAGTCGACTGTTTTCGTGCCATTCAGGAAAAGCTGAATGCGGCCGTTCCTGCTATGGACTTCGTAGTCATTCCAATCATTTCGCTTTACGATTTTTTCTACCAAAGCAGAATCGGGCGCAATCAACGTCTTGTTCCGCCTGGATTCGTCGTACAGACTTGCCCAATATTTATCGCCCAGATCGGCCTGGTAGCCTGTCATTTCATAAGGCGGGTTTTTCAAACGCACGCTATGAAACTGGACACCTGTATTGATAAAGCCCTCGTGGCCGGTCAGTTTAAACTTAACTTTTAATATAAAATTGGAATACTCCTTACGCGTACACAGGAATTCGTTATGCGGCACATTCTCTTTGAGTGAACCGCCCGCAATGCTGCCATCTTCTATTTGCCAGGTCTTGACAGTGTCCCCCTCCCATCCCCGGAACGTTTTTCCGTCAAAAAGCGCAACCGGCTTTTTTGATGGTTCGATCATAATACATCCGGCCAATGCCAGGGCAGCGGCGCAAGAAAAATAGAATGGGAGTTTCCTCATGGCACGGTCGGTTTGGTGCTAGTATACTTTTTTCTAATGATGGTTAAAGAGATTCAGGGAAGGTTTTTACTTTAATGTCCGAGAAGTAACCTGCCATTGCTTTTTGCCTTATATCCGTATTTTTACAACTTGTGCCGACCACCAAATGGCGCGTACGTAAACCTGAGGAAGTTTTCAAACAATGACTGATACGACCTTTAATGAGCCTGAGAACGACCTGCTGCTGGCGATCGAGCGGTTTAAACTTGTGGCAAAAGCTACCCATGACGTGATCTGGGACTGGGATCTGGGCAGAGGTACAGTATGGTGGAACGAGGGTATGCAGGAAATTTTCGGCTACCGGCCGGAAGATATCGAAAACGGCCCCAATTCCTGGTTCGACCGCATTCACCCCGACGACCAGGAACAGGTTGTGAAAAAGATTTACAAGATAATCGAAAAAGGAGAGAACAACTGGTCGGATTTCTACCGGTTCAGGCGGGCGGATGGCTCTTACGCACACGTACACGACCGCGGCTACACGATCCGGAGCGGGGACAAGCCTGTGCGAATGGTAGGTTCGATGATGGATATTTCCCGGCAGCTGTATGCGGATAAAGCCCGGCAGGAAAGTGAAGAGAATCTTACATTCGCGATTCAGGCAGCTCAGCTGGGCACCTGGAACCTGAATCCCGCCGATCAAACGGCACTGCTCAATGACCGCTGCAAGGAACTATATGGCTACCCGACCGATGCAGATTTGAGCTATGGAGGCCTGGTACAGTTTATACATCCTGAGGATCGCGCCAGGGTCATAGAGGCCGTCGAAAACGCGCTCAACCCATCGCTGCGGGCACTTTACGACGTCCGCTACCGGGTAATCGGCGCCAGCGACCGCAAGCTCCGCTGGCTGCATTGCACAGGCCGCGCCTATTTCGACTCATCGGGAAACGCCTACCGCTTTGCAGGCATTTCCCGCGAGATCACATCCGAAATTACAAGCCAGGAAAAAATCGCCTGGGCCGACCAGCAAGCCGCGATGACCATCGAAGGATCGGGCGCGGGCTCCTTTATGGTGACCCTGGCGACGAACGAGATTATTTATTCGCCCACAATGGCGCGGATCATCACCGGAAGTGAGGCAGCCAATATGACGAGGGACATTCTGCTGGCAAGCCTTCATCCCGATGACATTGGTATCCGGAACCAGGCATATGCCGAAGCGGAAGACAATGGAGAGCTGCGCTACGAGGCGAGGTTTATCTGGAACGACGGCTCCGTGCATTGGGTGCGCGTGCTGGGGCGCTACCTGTACGACAGTATGGGCAAGGCCGTTTCACTATCGGGCATTGTGATGGATATTACCGACCGGATCGAGTCCGAAGAACGGTACCGGCAGCTTGCCAGCGAGCTCGAAAGGCGCGTGGGCCAGCGCACCGACGAGCTGCACCAGGCGAATATCGAGCTGGTGAATTCCAACAACAACCTGCAACAGTTTGCCTATGCTGCCAGCCACGATATGCAGGAGCCGCTCCGGAAAATCCAGTCGTTCGGCTCCCGCCTGGCTTCGACTTATTCGGAAAAGCTCGATGACAATGGCAAATACATGCTCAACCGCATTCAGGATGCGTCCAAAAGGATGTCGGCGATGATCGACGACCTGCTCAAATATTCCCGCCTGACAACACGCGAAGGTGAATTTCACGGTGTACGGCTCGATGAGATCGTGCATTCGGTACTGGCCGATCTGGAACTGTCAATCCAGGAACAGAAAACCGATATTATCGTTGGGGAGATGCCGGTTGTCTGGGGCAACGATTCACAGCTCACGCAACTCATGCAGAACCTGATCAGCAATGCGGTCAAATACCGGTTGCCCGATCAGGAATCAATCATCAGACTCTCATACCGCCCCGTGGACGAAGCAGAGAAGGAGACATTACCGAAATTGCTGCCCAACCACCGGTACATTCGCCTGGAAGTGAGCGACAACGGTATCGGTTTTGACGAGATTTACCTCGACCGCATTTTCCAGATGTTCCAGCGGTTGCACGGACGCAGCGAGTTCTCGGGCTCGGGTATTGGTCTGGCGTTATGCAAAAAAGTTGTCCAGAACCACCACGGTTATATTACCGCCAGAAGCCGGCCCGGAGAAGGCGCCACTTTCATCGTATACCTGCCGCAACCACGCTGACGCGGCAGGGTTATTTTTTCCAGACATCTGAAAATTCGTCGGGATGGCGGCGGAATTGTCCGTGCACATATTCGCATAGCGGCAGCACCTGCAAGCCGTGCCCGCGCGCGTAGGCTACCATCGCATCGAGCATTTTCCGCGCCAGCCCGTGGCCTTCCATCGCCGGATCGACCTCTGTGTGGTATACTGTCAATGTAGTTTCACTCAACCCGATCACCATTTCGCCCACCTGCTTGCCCTCTTCTTCTGCATAAAAAGCACCGCGCCGGCGGTTGTCGAGTTTGAATTTGATCTCAGCCATAATTTTTTGTTTAAACTGCGTTGCGTTCGGGGCAAATATATCCATAATTTTGCCGCCCCAATCGCCTTACGCCATGAACGTCTTTCCTGTCTCGAATTCCAATCTTTCGCCCTTTCACCTGGGCACTTTTGTTCAAAAGCATTATTTCCCCGGGCAAGAGGTCGAATGCCGCATACTAAAAACCGGGATCAGCGATACTTACCTGATCACTGCGGCAGGCAAACGCTACATTTTCCGCGTTTACAGTTTTCAGTGGCGCACACTGGCCGAGATCTCGGAAGAGCTGCGGCTATTGCAGCACCTGCGGGAAAATGGCATTTCGGTTTCCTACGCGATCGCGGATCTTGACAATACATTTATCCATTCATTTGCGGCGCCGGAAGGCGAACGTTTTGGAGTGCTATTCTCCTTCGCCGAAGGACATAAAGTGCTCAATTTCGATGCGGAAACGCACTGTCGAGTGGGCAGGCTCATGGCCGAAATGCATTTACTGACGAAGGATTTCGCATTGCAACGCGTTACCTACACCGCAAAGGAGCTACTGATCGACTCGCTTGCGCAGTTAGGCAAATTCCTGCCCGCGGAAACCGAGGAAATGCAGTATATGAAATCGGTTCGGGAATATCTGGTAACCGAGCTGAAAAATGCTGATCAAGGCCAGCTTCGGAAAGGTGCCGTTCACCTTGACCTTTGGTTCGACAATATGAATATTACCGGGGAAGGTGACATTACCTTCTTCGATTTCGACTTTTGCGGGAATGGCTGGCTTTGTATGGATATGGCTTATTATATGCTGCAAATCCATTCCACGGAAAAAGACGACGACGAACGCGAGCTTAAAACCGCGCAATTTCTCAAAGGTTATGAGTCCGTGACGCCGGTAAGCGCCGAAGAAAGGCGACTAATCCCGGTGCTGGGCATCTGCTTGTATTTTTTCTACCTGGGCATCCAGTCGGAGCGGTACGACAACTGGTCGAATGTATTTTTGAATGAAATCTATTTGAAAAGATTCATCAACCTTTTACTCAAAAAATACTTTGATTATCACCAGCTTGGACAGAAGCTGACTTCATAATTGCTTACATTCAGCACATTATAATATTTGTCATGATGCTGAAAATCGTTTTTCCGCTGGTATTCATCGCCGGGCTATGGTTCCTGATCCGCAGCATTGGCCGGATCATTGAAATTTATGGTGGAAAGAAGGTGACGCTTGCATTGGATCGGCCGCTTCCGGATTTCCAGCTCTCCGAACCCGGTGAATATGAAATCGCATACCGGCGCCCGGCGCTTCTCGGGATTATGCCTACCAAAGTTTTGTACAAGCTGGTTTCCCTTCCCGACGGCAGGCATTTCGAAGTAACAAATGTCATCAACCACCTTGGATCAAGAAAAGACATGACCGGCAGCCGCATTGTCCCCGTAGCGGAATTCAGCATTTCAAACACTGGAACCTACCGATTG
>CAMLNK010000274.1 GCA_946481035.1 uncultured Dyadobacter sp.
CAGAAAAGCAGGCACGGCTCCGCGAAAACGAAAGTACTTTCCGCGCGATCTGCGAACGGCAGGGTGTACACGTCAGTGTGCATGAGAACCCGCACGAGCCGCTTGAACAGATCCTGGCCGAAAGCCGTTACGCCGATCTGATGATTATCGGCAGCGACCTGGCATTCGAACCCTGGGATGAGAAAAAACCCAGTGAATTTCTAAAAGATGTGCTTTGCGCCGTCGAATGCCCCGTAATGATAGCGCCCGATCTATTCGAAGGAATCGAGGAAATTGTCTTCGCCTACGATGGAAATGCGGCGGCTGTTCATGCCATTAAGCAGTTTTCCTATCTTTTGCCCGAGCTGGAAGACTGCCGGCTAACGATTGTCCGCGTGGTGAATGAAGGCGCTCAGGAGGATCCTGATGAAGGTAAACTGGCCCGGCTTGTCAGCACACACTATTCCAATGCGCATTTCAAAAAACTTTACGGCCAGCCCAATTCGGAGCTCTTCGCCTTTTTAATGAACAAGAAAAAGACGCTGGTAGTCATGGGATCCTACGGCCGTAGCACGTTTTCAAATATGCTCTCACCGAGCACTGCCGATCCGCTGATCCGCAACCTGAACCTGCCTGTTTTTATCGCGCATCCATAAAAATCCTCTTGATGCAATAAACCGAAAAAGGGCTGGATAACAGCCCTTCTTTATTGCTATATATACCTCATGCAATCTCAAACCAGCCTTCGCTGCAAAACCGCTCGCGCCCGACAGACCAGCTTAGCCTGGCGAGCCAGAAGCCTTTTGCAAATTGGCGCGTTGAAATGCTAACCCGCGGCCCGTTGCCGGGCGTGAGGGGAACGGTAAGCCCGTCGTCAGCCGACTGCCGGGTAAATGTGACTTCCGCTTTTAGAAAATATAAGGGGAGAACGAATGTAACTTTTTCTTGATCTGCCTGGTAGGTCATAGTAGTAAGGTTTAAAGTGATACCAATACCTGCCGGCGAGTAAGCTGGAAGGTATAGACTGGTATTTTGGCATGATTGACGATATCGGCTGCAACGCTGGGGCGGAACAGATGCGCTGGATCGGCGCTAGTCAATGTTCCCATCGCAATCAGGTCCGCGCCGGTCTGGGTGGCATATTTGAGGATCGCTTCGGCAACCGACCCGTTAAATATCACCGAGTTAGTATAATGCTCAAGCCCAAGTTGCCGACTGTATTCTGCAAGCAGCTCCGTGGCTGATTGCTCGCTTCCCGCGGGGTTCGTTTCGACATGCAAAAGATGAAACCGCCCTTTGAACAAACCGCAGATTCTTCCCATACCGTCGCGAAGTTCGGCAGGATCGCGATCAATATCGATAGGGACCACAATATCCCGAAGTCCGGTAAGGTGCGGGCACTGTGGAATGGCAAGAACAGGAACCGGGGAAACACGAACGATTCGCTCCGCATGCGATCCCAAAAAGACTCCCTCCCATCCCCTGGCACCTCTGGTACCAGCAATAATCAGGTCGACGCAATGTGTTGCGACCGCCTCCAGAACAACATCGACAAACCGGCCTTTTTCGTGTAAAGCGTGGATTTTAACTTTTGTAGGAAAGGCCCTGCACCATTCTGCCAGCAGACGCTCCGCTTCCGGGCCATGACTGACAGCCAGCATGGGCTCTTCTACGGTAAGAATGAATACTTCGAAAGGCATTCGCCAGTCGAGCATAGCGCAAGCTTCCAGTGCTTGTCTGCACGCCTCCGAGTAGTCGCAGGGAATCAGAACTCGGAATAAATCGATGGAATCTCTCATAAGTCAATGACTTACTTGCCGTGGATAGGTCAGATTATTAGTGATCCGGCAAACGCCCGCTACGTTTTCAATCCGGGACTGAACCAGCTCGCGATCTGTTTCAAAGTCGACATGTCCGTCCAGGAATACCCAGCCGTCGTGAACGCTCACCTGAATGTCATGCTCATTGATGCGGACATCGCGGTGGAGAATGCTGCTGATCTGCTCGGCGATAGCAAGATCGGGAATACAAGTTGTCATAATAGATCAGGCTAATGGTTAATACCAGCTTATTGCATTACATAGGTCCAGACAGGTTCCGCCAGATGGTTGACCACATCTTCGGCCACACTCCCTTCCGTAATATGTACCAAGCCCTTGTGACCGTGCGTGCCCATGGCAATGATTGAATTGGGGATACGGCGGGCATATTTAAGGATACCTTCCTGAATATTGAGGCCCCTGCTTACATGGATGGTGTAATCCTTTAATCCATAAAACAGGGCATAGTCTTCCAATTTACGTTCAGCCTCTTCGTCGGATTCCATCGTAAATGGAAAACCGTTCACGTACAGCAAATGCACCACCGCTCCGAATAGTGACTGCAGCGCCTTGATTTGCTCAACGAGCGGTTTCTGGTCGAGCTCCATACTGGTCGGGAAAACGATATTTTTGACCCAATCCAAATGAAACGGGCCGCGAACGGCCATCACCGGCACCGGCGACGCCCGCACGATCTTTTCGGTATGCGAGCCGATGAAGAACTCCTTGAAGCCCGATGCACCGTCCGTACCCATGATCACCAGATCGATCTTCTCCCTTGTGGTCACGTCGCAGATGATATCGTTTACGTATCCGGTTTCCAGCAGCAGCTCTGCCGAGCCGGAGGGGCGACCGGTTTTGTTTTTCATTTTTTCAAACTCTTTCTCGCTGTAAGCGATCCACTCGTCGATCATCAGTATCGGGTCGATCGCCATGTAAGGCTGGCCCGGCATCCCGTTTGTGAAAACCTGAGGGACCTGCATTACTTTTAATACAAAAACATGACCGTTACAAGCAGCTGCCATTTCAACTGCAAACTGAAATGCATGCTTTGCCGCCGCCGAAAAATCACAGGGAACCAGTATTCGTTTCATAGGATTGGTATTAAAGGTTTGACTAAGTTACCCGGTTGGGTTATACGCCAGCCCCAAAATTAGTCCTCGGCGTTTTTCGCCGGGATGACACCAGGCACGGCAGAATATGACATTACTCAGCGTTGACCGGCCCTTATGCCTTCCAGGATCCTATCGGCCAGCACGGAGAGCTCATCGAGCTCAGAGCCCGTCAGAACGCGTTCGGCTGTAATAACAAGTTTTGGGGGCCACATGTCCGCATTCAAGCATAAGCAGCTCGGGCGCCATTCCCGCTATATGCTCATCACGACGCGCCCTTCGATACGGCCCGCCTTCATATCGTCAAATATGCTGTTAATGTCTTCAAGCCGCGCTGTGTGAACGGTTGCTTTCACCTTTCCCTCGATCGCGAAGCCGACTGCTTCCTGCATATCCTTGCGCGTGCCCACGATAGAGCCGCGGATGGTGTGACGGTTAAGAACGGTCTGAAAGATGGGCAAGTCGAAACTGCCCGGAGGCAGGCCCGTCAACGCCATCGTTCCTTTTTTGCGGAGCGCAGAGATCCCTTGCTGAAAAGCCACAGGCGAAACCGCCGTAACCAGCACGCCGTGCATTCCCCCGGTTTCTTTCTTCAAAAAAGTACCTGGGTCGTCTTGGATAGCATTTACAGTAAGGTCGGCCCCAAGGCGCTTTGCCAGATTCAGCTTGTCCTCGCTTACATCTATGGCCGCCACATGCATACCCATTGCTTTGGCATATTGCACGGCCAGGTGTCCCAGGCCGCCGATACCTGAAATAGCCACCCACTCTCCTGCCCTGGTTTCAGTTTCTTTCAAGCCCTTGTATACGGTCACACCCGCGCACAAGATCGGGGCCATGCCTATCATATCTGTTTCTGCTGGCAGGTGCGCCACATAGCGCGCATCGGCCAGCACGTATTCCGCGTAACTGCCATCAACGCTGTACCCACCATTCTGCTGGGCATCGCAGAGCGTTTCCCAGCCGGTAATGCAATACTCGCAGCAACCACATGCGCTGTACAGCCAGGGGACACCTACAATGTCGCCTTCTTTAACGCCGGTCACCTCAGGGCCTACTGCGGCCACATAGCCGATACCTTCATGTCCAGGGATGAGCGGCAATTGCGGTTTGACGGGCCAGTCACCGTCTGTGGCGTGTAGGTCGGTATGGCAAACGCCGCTGGCGACGACTTTGACCAAAACCTGGTTGTTGCCGGGGCGGCGCACGGCAACCTCCTGGATCCTGAGCGGCTGCCCGAACTGGTGGATAACCGCCGCTTTCATCGTTTTAGGTAGCATAAATCTTTGTTTTTCAAGTGAATTACTTCCGTAAAGTTGATTATCGAAAGCCTGGGCTATCATGACGTCTGTCAGTTTCAAAAATGACGGTTGTAGCCAAAGCAGGTTGTCACCACTACCCAATTTCGATCACAAAGCAGTATGATATAAATCATAAATGTATCCGCCAGCCAGCCAGAAATTTGTAAGCGTAGAACCACGACGGTCTGCCACATATTGATTTGAAGAGCTCATGAAAAAAATCCTCGTACCCATCGATTTTTCAGAGAACGCCCAAAAAGCGCTCTCTTTTGCCATTCGTATCGCTGGCAAAACAAAAGCGCGCCTGCTGCTTCTTTATGTCTATCATCCCTATGTAAATGACATTGCGTTGCCGGAGTATATCGGGTCACTGGAAATCTACCGGGAGCTGGAAGAGTCCTACCGCGAAAAACTCGACGAAGCAGTGGGGCTCGCCCATCGGCTCGGGGTCCATGCGGAAGGTATCTGGGAAACGGGCGGGACCCAGCTCGCGATTCTTGATCAGGCCCGAAAGAATCAGGTCGATTTGATTGTGATGGGAAGGACCGGACAAGGCGGTTTTCTGGACAAATTACTGGGTAGTAATAGCGCGGCCATCGCATCAGATGCCGACTGTGCCGTGCTGGTCGTGCCGCCAATGGCTGTGGAAGCCGATTTCAAAAATATGGTTTACGCCACCCAGCTGGAATTCGATGAAAAGCCGGTGCTTGCCGAGGCGATCGGGCTCGCCCGGCAGCTGAAAGCACACATTACATTTTTAAAGATCAATTCCGACATGCAGCTCAACATTCAGTCCGACGCCCAATACATCCAGGAGATTAAGGAGTACTTTGGCATTCCATCCGAAGATTTCATTGTCCGCGACGCCGGTAGTGTCCTTGAAGGTCTTCAAACATACTGCCATCAGGCACATGCCGATATGCTGATCCTTTGCAGGCGCGACAAGAATTTACTGCAACTGCTGCTGAATGGCCCGGGTCTTGCCCGTAAGCTGGCACTTGCGACTGATGTTCCGCTGCTGGTATGCCATTTGAAAGGAAATGAGGGTCAGTAAAATGGTCCAATTGCGGCCCCGGGGTGGTTGTCACGGTTCACGGCGGACTGGCCGACGCTCAGAACTACAAACAACCAGTCCCATCCATTGATGCAAATGGGAAAGTTATCGATGCAAAAGGGAAGTACATCGGCCGGGTAACCAGTGAGAGGATTACTAAGGATCCGGCCGGAAAAAAATCGCCCACATTGACGATCAGGGTAATGCAGTTGATGCCGTAACAGGAAAAAACTGGTAAAGGCATCGAAAAACGGTACATATCTATATCAGTCCAAAGCGTTTCTTTTCCTGCCTTTTTGCGGCGCGATTTTTCGCGTATCGGATATATACAAGTGGTAATCGACTTGTCACTTGGTGCAATAGCTATTATCCTCACGGCACACACCTTGGAACCTCTGTCTGAGAGATTTTTTGGCTCCGGCAGAGCAAAAGCCTGGGCAATTGCAGCCCTTACTCTCTGGCTGATTGGCACGGTCCGGTCCGGAATGGCCCTCCATCCAAAAAAGCAATGAATGAGCTCTTGCCCAATCGCATAACATTTATCTGCTATTTCAGGGTTTCAATATGGAATATGTGCTCCAAATTGCTACTTTGCGATGTTTTTATAGCATGTTGTATCGGCATTGGCGACACTTAATTTCTACCAAAAGGTGAAGGATGACCCAAGCGGCTTGCAGGGTCTTTGGGAAAAAGAGTTTGAAGCAAAGTCCCTGTGGGGAAACAGGATATTTTGTTTCACGTTTGCTGTTTGTTATCCATCCACCTCGCTCCTCTATTACCTGAATGGCAATCCCAATTATCAGTCTATTTTCCTGATACAAATTACTTGTAGCAGCCTGG
>CAMLNK010000275.1 GCA_946481035.1 uncultured Dyadobacter sp.
CCTGCCAGTTATTGTCCTTGTCGCGGGTAACGAAGAAAACAGCCTCGTTCTGGAACGACTGCATATCGTGGTAAAGATCCCAGAGCCGAGCGGGCACTTTGGAATTATTGTTATTGTTCCCGGCATCATCGCGAAAATCGGATGCATCATGGCCCTGGTACAGACTGTAACGCTGGCGACCATCGACTTTGAAATCGATGACTGCCTTCGCCGCTTCTTTGGCTTTCACCCAGCGATCCACATTATAAGTGTATTCCGAAGCAAACTGGCGCGTATCGTTCGGGAAAGTACCGCCATTCCACATGGGCGTGGCGGCCATCCAGGAGATCATCGCTTTCAGGCCCAGGCAAGCCCCTTTATCCACCCGGCCGAAATCGGCCCCACCCCAGCTGCCCGGTACCAATGCAAATGCCGAATCGCAATCCTGTTTGATTTTGGCGGCGATAGTGTGGAACGACTCCTGCTTAAAGTCCATCGGATCGCTGGGCTGAATGGTGTGGGTCACATAAACCACCTCCCCGTACATGCGCGCGGCCAGGTAATGGAAGTAGGCGCGCATGAAATAGGTTTCACCGAGGCGCTTGTTCAGGTCGCCGGCTTGCAGCGGGTTGTCCGGCGTGTTATATTTTCTTACACCTTCCAGGATCACATTCGCCTTGCGGATGCGGGAATACAAATCCCACCAGTACTGCCCGCGGCTGCTGCGGTCGGGCATTGCATTGGGGTTCCAGTCGCCGGTATTGAACTTGTTGGTAAGGCTTCCCTCCGCCGTCGAACCCTCTGCTTCGTCGGTTACGGGAGCGGATGAAAAGTGGGAGAAAAAAACCAGCGGGCTGTTGGAGCCTTTGGCATTATCATACAAATCGGTAATGAGCTGGTTGGTTTTGTTGTATCGGGTAAAAACCTGCTCGGCATCTACCTGGTCGTCGGGTTTGCGGTCGAGGAAATCCTGCTGGCATCCCGACAATGCTGCAATGCCGAATGCAATGCTCGTAAATATGCTTCTGGTATTCATAAAAATCAGGTTAAATCAGAATGAAATGTCGACGCCAAAATTCACAACCTTCTGGATCGGGTACCAGTCGCCTGAACCCTCGCGGGTCTCGGGGTCCATATCCACCTCTTTGAGTCCGTCCCAAGTCAGGAGGTTCATACCCTGCACGTAAATGCGGAAGTTGTCGATACCGATCTTTTTAATCGCCGTTTTAGGCAGATTATAGCCCACCTCGACCGTTTTCAGGCGTATGTATTTCGAATCATACAAAAACAAACTGCTGTTATTATTCTTGTTGTTGCTATGATCACCGAAATGTAATGCCGGGTAAGTCGCAGTGGCAGCGGTTTCCGGGGTCCAGCGTTTGAGGTGCATCGGTTTCACTTTACCGTATTTATCCTGGGCAAAAAGTGGAAAATCGTAAACCGCCGCGCCGGACAGCTGCACCGCCGCTCTCGACGCCCCCTGGAACAACGCGCTGAAATCGAAGTTTTTGAAGCGACCTCCTACCGGTAAACCAAACATCAGCTCCGGGTTACGCGGGTTACCCACTGCGGTACGGTCGCCGAGGTCGTCGATCTTGCCGTCATTATTCAAATCCTTATACACCACATCCCCCGGGCGCAGCGTACCGAACGACTGAAACCCGCTGCCATTGTTCATACCATTGAGCTGGTTGGCCTCTTCCTGGTTTGCTACAAAACGGTCGAAAAGGTAGTCGAAATGCTCGTCGATGCGCTTGCCGGTGTTGGCCCTTCCGGGTGAGGCATACGGAATCTCATTCATGAAAATGATCTTGTTGCGGGCAAAAGTCATATTCGGACGAACGAAATAGGTAAAGTCCTTGCCAATACTACCCGTCCAGCCGATCTCGAAATCGAAACCTTTGTTATTCACAATACCCGAGTTCAGGAACGGCGCGTCTTTACCCACGATATCGGGAAAACCGAGCTTGTTACCCCCACCCATATTGGTGATAATGTCGTACCGGTGCTCCCGGAAAAGGTCGAGGGTCAATGTGAGGTGTTTCAGGAAAGTCGCGTCGATACCGATATTGGTTTTCCGCGCCTTTTCCCAGGTCAGGTTAGGGTTGGCCAGGTCACCTTCTGATAGGAATCCTCCCGCACCCGAGCCAAAATTGTCGGTACCGAAGTTGTAATCGCCGCCGCGTCCGCCGAAATATTGCAGGTAAATGAAGCGCTTGTCGTCGGGAATTTTGTCGCTTCCTACCAAGCCGAACGAGCCGCGGATTTTCAGGTTGTTGAGCCAGTTTTGGGTATTGGTCATGAACCGCTCCTTCGTGAGCACCCAGCCGGCTGCTACCGACGGGAAAAAGCCGTAACGTTTGCCCTTCGCGAAGTTCTCCGAGCCATTGTAAGCCGCATTCACTTCCAGCAAATAGCGGTCGTCGTACCCGTAAGTAGCCCGTGCGGTAATGCCCTGGTAACTGAACGGCACCTGGTTGTTGATAACCCGCTTCGACCTGTTGAAAAGCACCATTCCACTCACATCATGCAATCCAAAGTTCCGCATGTAGTCGAGTTTGGCCTGAAAATAGGCCCGGCTTTCATTGTTATTGTTATTGTACCCGTTCCCGATCGTCTGATCGATATTGTACTTGTTCCCAGACTTGTACGCGCCCGTATAATGCCCGGGCGTGCGGTACACGTCGCTCCCGGCAGTGGGCACAAACGTGGCATAACCCGGATACTCGCGGTAGCCTTCCGAATAGGTCCCCACCTTGCGATCGATCCAGCCGCCGTCATTGGCATCGTAGGAGAACATTCCTTCGATGGCCAGGCCTTTGGTGATGAAGTTCAGCTTATGCCCCAGCGAGAATGACCCATTGAGGTAGGTATTCTTCTCATTCAAAAAACCGGTGCGACTGAGCTCGCCGAGAATGTTAAAGCGGTAAATCTGGTCGCCATACAGCATTCCGAGCGGGTTATTCGCGTTGAAAACCTTGTTCGCAGGGTCGTCGTTCTGTTCTACAACAATGGGCAGGTAGGAAGGCTGCGTGTTGGCCAGCTCCACAATGCGGGCGGCTGTCGTTCCCGGCGCATTGCGGTCGGTTATGCGGGCACCGAGATCGAGTTTAGCGTAAAAATTGTCGGTGATGTCGATATCAATGTTCGAACGGAAGTTGTAGCGCTTGAAAACAGCCTGGGTATTGTTCGCCGTCAGATCGGTGTGGCGATAGTTGCCATCCTGCTGGAAGTAATTGGCCAGGACGAAATACCTGGCCCTCAACGATCCACCGCTAATAGATAAACTGTAATCATGCTGCACACCCGGCTTGAACGCATAATCGAAATAATTCCAATTGTAGCCCAGGCCGTCGGAGTTATCCCCTTTCGCCTTGCGGAAATCGGCAATGGCCTGCTCCGAGAACAGGTTCAATGTCGTAGGATCGGCATCCGGGTTATCGTTTCGTCTTGCTTCATTGTAAAGCATCGCATAATCCGCCGAACCGAGGTAAGTAGGGAATTTCACAGGCCTGTTGACCCCCACCGACGCTTTGAAATTCACCGTCGCCTTGTCCTGGACCTTCCCGCGCCGCGTTGTGATCAGGATTACCCCGTTGGCACCACGAACGCCGTAAGGTGCTGTGGCCGAAGCATCTTTCAGGATCGTAAACGTCTCGATTTCCGAGGGAGCCAGGTAATCCATGCTCCGTTCGAGGCCGTCGATGATCACAATGGGCGCCTTGTTTCCGTAAGTAGCTGTACCACGGATAAAAATATCGCTGCGGTCTACACCCGGCTCACCGCCGCTGAACTGGTTCGCAAACAACCCCGGCAGCCTTCCCGCCAATGCATTGGTAATGCTGGCCGTCGGGCTTTGTTTTAAATCTTCGGTGGTAATGGTCGCGATCGAGCCGGTAATAGTGGCTTTGCGCTGCGAGCCGTACCCTACGATCACGATCTCCTCCAGTCCGTTCAAATCTTCTTCAAGCTGAATGCTGATCGTCGTTTGAGCGCCTACCGGCTGTTCTTTTTTGAGATAACCAATAAAAGAAACCACCAGCACATCGCCTGCTTCGGCTTCCACGGTAAATTTCCCCGTAGCATCGGCCGAAGTTCCCTTGTCGGTACCTTTTACGATCACCGTCGCGCCGGGCAGCGGATTGCCTTTTGCATCGGCAATGGTACCGTTAATCTCCCGGATAACCGTTTCCGGCATTACCGGCAGATTAATTTTCGGCACGGGGCCGGCCCCGTCGTGTTCCTCCTTTTTGTAGATCGCGATTTGCTTACCTATTACCTTATACGTCAGGTCTGTTCCTTTGAGCGCGGCATTCAGGATAGCCGGCACGGTTTCATTTTTCAGGTTCAGATTAATATTAATTTCCTGCTCACCCGAAAAAAGGTCATCCCTGTAAAATATACGGTAACTGGTTTGTTCCTGAATTTGCCTGAACAGCGTGCCCAGATTCCCGTTCCGGATTTTGACATCCATCCTGCTTTTCTGGGAGTACCCCGTTGCATGCACGCTCATCATCCCGATCCATAACAGCATAACTGTCAGTTTCATGATTCTCAGCAGTTTTGATGGGTGCAATTTTCCCAAAGGGCAATACCCTTTCTGGTCAAATTTTTTCATAAATTTGATTTGACTTTTGTTAATACAATGGTTTAAGGATCACTTGCTTGCCGGCAAGTGTGAAGGATCGGGAAACGTTGCCGCGTTTCCCGTTTTTTATGGTTTGATAGTGCTTTCCTCCAATACGTACCTCCTTTCGTTAGGTTGTTGTTTGTAATTGAGCCCGGTAGTCAACGCGAGCACTTTCAATACGTCGCGGACGTCTTCTTGCAGAATCAGATCTCCTCCAAATTTGACACCTGCGAGTTTCGGTTGTTTTAGTTCAATATCTACACGGTAATACCTCGATAGCTTTTTAATAATTTCAGACAACGGCGCGACATTCAGGGCCAGATAGCCATCTTTCCAGGAAATATATTGTTGGACGTCGACCTGCTGCGTTTGCAGCACCGCCTGATCCTGATCGAAAACGGCCCGTGTGCCCGGCGTGATCTTCGTTTTTTTTGATCCGAACAATGCCTGCCGTTGCGTCGTGAGCTCCACACTGCCCTTCGTGAGCACGGTGGCGGTGTAAGGGTCGTCGTCATAAGCACTTACATCGAATTCGGTACCCAGCACTTTTACCTCCATATCTTTGGTATGCACATAAAAAGGCGCGTTTTCGGTGTGGGTAACCGAGAAATACGCCTGCCCTTCGAGGTACACCTCGCGCTGGCCTTTATCGAAATGCGACGGATAGACCAGCTTCGAGCCGGAGTTCAGCCAAATACGCGTCCCGTCGGAAAGCGTCAGCACCGACCGCTTGCCGTAGGGCACAATTAATGTATTAAACTGCTGATCCCCGGCCACTTGCTGGCCTATTGTCGATGAAGAGTCAACCTGAATGAGCGCCCCATTTTCTTTGTACACGACGCTGGAATTTTCCTTCCGCAGGCTCACCGAACGTTCATCGGCGAGAATGAGCCGCGTTTCTTCGGCGGAAACTTTCGAGCGGGCGGCCACATCCTGCATTACCCGCGCCGAATCCTCGTAAAAAACAAGGTAGCCGACGCCCGCCAGCAGCAGCAACGTCACCGAAGCCGCCGCGGCGATCCAGAATGTGTTCAATGATCTCTGTTTTTTCTGCGAGATGGTCTCTCCCACCTGGTTCCAGAGTGTATCCTTTTCGGTGGTGGAAAAGGTTTCGTTGCGGAGGGTTTTAAACAGCAGCTTCGCCCGTTCGCCAGCCACTCTTTCCTCTTCGGTCAGATGTTCCGGGTCCGGTATAGGCTCCTGCTTGTTGCTTTTTCTTTTCATGGAAGCGCTTGTTTAAACTACAAGAGCGACACAAGCGGCAGATATAGACTTCTGAAAGGATTTATTTTAACAAAAAATAGAAAATATTTTCTTAACAGCAGATTATCAGGAAGATAGCCCCGAATTCCAGCTTTCCGCGCAGCTCTTTGAGGGCGCGGTACACGAATGTGCGACAGGTAGGTACGGAAATCTGCATGATCGCCGCGATTTCGTCGTAATCCAGGTCCTGGTGGAAACGCAGGTAAAGTATCTCCCG
>CAMLNK010000276.1 GCA_946481035.1 uncultured Dyadobacter sp.
TCGTTTTGGACAACCAGATTACGTTGGGGGCCATGCTTGGTATTTCCTATATCATCGGACAGATGAATGGCCCGCTGAATCAAATCATGGACTTTGTAAAGAAGATACAGGATGCGAAAATGAGTCTTGACAGGCTCGGTGAAATACATAACAAGCCCAACGAAGAACTGAACGAAGAGTTTTATTGGAACAGAAAACTGGATGGTGAACAGGGAATCCCGGAGCATAATATATTTGACCGGTCGCTCAATGACGGTATTGTATTTAAGAATGTGTCGTTTCGATACGGAGCTCCCGGGTCTGCTAATGTGCTGAAAAACATCAATCTCCACATTCCGAAGGGCAAGGTAACTGCTATTGTGGGTTCAAGCGGAAGTGGGAAAACTACCTTGCTGAAACTGTTCCTGAAATTCTATCCGATTCAGGAAGGAGAGATCACCATTGACGGAAAGGATATAGCCGAGATATCCGCATCCAAATGGAGAGAGCAATGCGGCACTGTTATGCAGGACGGCTACATTTTCTCCGACACCATTGCAAGGAATATAGCCGTTGACGGGAAGCAGATAGATGAAGGCAGAATGATGAAATCTATCCGGGTTGCCAATATCGAAGAGTACATTAAAAGGCTGCCGCTCGGCTTCACTACCAAAATTGGCAATACCGGGGCCGGGATCAGCGGTGGACAGCGACAGCGCTTGTTCATTGCCAGGTCGGTTTATAAGGATCCGGAATATCTTTTTTTTGATGAAGCGACCAGCGCGCTCGACGCGAATAATGAGAAAATTATCATGGAGAACCTCGACGCATTTTTCAAAGGAAGAACGGTGGTTATTATCGCGCATCGGTTGAGCACGGTGAAAAATGCCGATCAGATCATTGTTTTGAATAATGGTGAGATAGCGGAAATAGGTTCACACACCCAGCTTTCGCGTGCGAGAGGATTTTATTATGAATTGGTTAAAAATCAGTTGGAACTAGGAGCTGCTTGACTTCTTGGCTATGGCAAAGGAACTATCCCTGCAATTTGAAAAACCCAGTGAGGATATCCAGGAGATTATCGGTATTATCCCCAACCGGATTGTTCGCTGGGGAATGACGGTGGCATTAATCTTACTGATGTGCGTCCTTCTCGTCTCCCACTACATTAGGTATCCCGATGTAATATTGGCTGAATCGGAGCTCATTGCGGATGAGCAACCCTACAAGGTAAGCTGGTTTCAGTCCGAGGATAATGTCTTCTACACCAGAAAAGTGAAAGAGAACCAGTTGATCAACAAGGGGGATACGCTGCTGATCGAAGAGGATTTGAAGTCGCACGAGCGGCATGTAACCACAAGCCCGTTTGCCGGGCGGGTATTTCTGACGAAGGGATATAAGAATAATGCGGAGAAGCAGACTATATGGATTACCCAGAAAATTACCGGTTACAACGTCGTCCTGCTTTTGTCGATCAACCAGTCGGGCAAGGTGCGGGAAGGCCAGCGTGTTCAAATAAGCCTGGATGAGTATCCGCGCAGTGAATTCGGTTATCTGGAGGGGAAAATAGTCAATATTGTTCCTGTTAAGATTGAAGGCTTTTATCGTGTATATGTGAAGTTGGATCACGGGCTTGTCACGAATATCCAGTATAGCGTACCCGACCAGCCGAGGTTTTCAGGAAAGGCGGAAATACTGACCAATAACAGGAGCGTATTGCAAAGGATATTTCATTCGCAGACTAAGTAGCCAGTACTCGCTGAGCGGCATCGTATAGTATAAATCGTTAGGGTTTTTCTGAGATAAAGAAACATGAACGGACAAAAAATTTCCGTGATCATTCCCGTGTATAACCAGGCTTCGTTCATAGGCCGGGCCATTCGGAGTGTTCAAAGGCAAACTTTCGGTAACTGGGAAATTATTGTCGTCAACGACGGTTCTTCGGATCAGATCGAAGAGGTGATCAATCTGCTTCGCCTGGAAGACGACAGGATCTCCTATTTTGAAAATGAAACAAACGAAGGCTTAGGATACAGCCTGAACAAAGGGATTGAGCATGCCAGGTACGATACCATCGCTTATTTGCCGGCCGATGATATTTATTTTGAAGAGCATCTTTGTTCCCTTCTGGAAGCGTTGGATGGAAATCCTGATGCCATTCTTGCCTATTCGGGAATTAAATATAATTACCGGGACACCGGACATTACAGCCAGGGCAGGACGTCCCTGGCAAAGGTGCCTGAGCGTTCTTTGCAACTGGTCCAGGTAATGCACCGCAAGGTCGATTTGAAGTGGGTGGAGAGAAAACAGTTAACGACGGCCGACCTGGACAAGATGTATTGGGATAAGCTCAATCCTCTGGGGGATTTTGTTGCTACGTCGAAAATTACGGCCGAATGGGTTTCTCATCCACTCCAAAGACATCAGTTCTTTAATGAATTCGTAGGAGGAGGAATTTACCGTTATAAGGAGTATTACAATGTAAAACACCGGATCCGTTTCGAGTCGCAAAGCGGCAGCTATGTCGATGAATTTAAGGACTATCCGGTGCCGGAACACCAGGTGGTAAATCCGGATAGTGAGCCGCTGAAAATTTTGTTGGTAGGCGAACTCGCGTATAATGCACAAAGAATTTGCGCGCTCGAGAGAATGGGACACAAGCTATATGGTTTGTGGATAGACAAGCCATTCTTTTACAACACAATTGGCCCGCTGCCATTCGGTAACGTCGAAGATATACCCAAGGCAAATTGGAAGGAAAAAGTGAAGGAAATTAAGCCGGATGTGATTTATGCACTTCTGAATTTCTCAGCAGTCCCCTTAGCACATGAGGTGCTGACGCATAATCCCGGTATCCCATTTGTCTGGCATTTCAAGGAAAGCCCGTTTTATTGTCGGCAGCAAGGTACCTGGAATGAGTTGGTTGAGCTTTATCAAAAATCTGACGGGCAAATCTACATTAATGAAGAGACCCGGCTGTGGTTCGAGCAATTCCTGATGTTCCCCAACGAACCATTCGCACATATTCTGGATGGGGATTTGCCGCCTGATTACTACTTCAAAGACCAGCGATCCGAATTGCTGTCCGATTCGGTGGGCGGCGTGCATACAGTAGTACCCGGGCGACCATTCGGACTTCAGCCGGATGACATCCAGGCTTTGGCAGCACAAGATATTCACTTGCATTTTTATGGAGATTATCATCATAGATCTTATAAAACCTGGCTGGATAAGGCCTATGCACTAGCGCCCGATCATCTGCACATCTATCATAATTGTACTCCGGACGAATGGACAGCCGAATTCTCAAAGTATGATGCCGGCTGGCTGCATGTGTTTGAGAGTTCGAATTTTGGTGAATTGATGAAGGCGGAATGGCTGGACCTGAATTACCCCGCGCGGATGTCCACACTGGCCGCCGCAGGCCTGCCAATGATCCAGCGCGACAATTCGAAGCACATGGTCGCCTCTCAGTCCATCACGGATAAACTGGGGGTTGGTATTTTCTTCGAATCTTTTGAAGACTTGGGCGAGCGTTTAAGAAATAAAGCTCAAATGCGCCGAATCAGGGAAAACTGTTGGGATAGCAGAAGCCATTTTTCCTTCGAACACCATGTTCACGAACTGGTTGATTTTTTTAAGAGGGTAATCAGACGAAAACATGCCGGCAGCTCCCAAGGGCTATTGGGGAATGCTGCAATGAATACAAGTCAGCAAAGTGTTTTGATTGATCTTACAGCAGCATAAGTTATGCCTGGCCCGCCGGGCGTATCGAGATACTTTTTATCATATCAGTAATAAGTAAACCCTATGGACATGCAAGGTATTTCCGTGATTATGCCGGTTTATAATCAATCGGAATTTATTGGGCGCGCAATCCGGAGTATGTATGCGCAATCTTTTAAAAAATGGGAAATCATCATCATCAACGACGGCTCCACCGATAATCTGGAAAAAGTTATCTCAAAATCATTAGAAGACAGCAGGATAAGATACTTCAAAAACGAAGCAAACAGGGGGCTGGGGTATTCGGCAAACAGGGGAATTGAACTGGCGCAGTATGAGTACATTGCCTATCTGCCTGCTGATGACATCTATTTTAAAGATCACCTGAATACTTTGTACCATGCGCTCCATGGAAATGAAGAGGCAGTTATGGCCTACTCGGGCGTCAAATACCACTACTTTGACTCAAATCTTAGCAGCCATGGCAAGACGGCAGCGGGAAAAATCAAGGACATGCCAATCCAATTGGTTCAGGTGCTGCATAAAAAAACGACCGAACGGTGGGTAGAGCGGGAGGAGCTGGTTACGGATGATTTGGGGCGAATGTATTGGGATCAATTAGAGCCGTATGGAAGTTGTGTTCCAACTTCTGAGATTACCGCTGAATGGGTCTCACAACCATTGCAGCGGCATAAGATCATCAGCGAATTGAAGTGGGGTGGCGGAATCCATCGTTACAAGCAGTATTATAAAGTTAAACAACGCCTTCGCTTTCAATCAGCAACGGGTCATTATATCGACGAGTTCAATGATTACAAGTCAATACAGTATAAAACCCGTGACGGAGATAATTCTTCATTGAAAATACTGCTCGTCGGCGAGCTGGCGTATAATGCCGAACGTATATGCGCGCTGGAAGAGCGCGGGCATAAATTATACGGGCTATGGATGGAAAGGCCTTACAATCTCAACACGGTAGGGCCGCTGCCATTCGGCAATGTTGAAGACATACCGTTGAGAAACTGGCAGGAAAGGATCAGGGAAATAAAACCGGACATTATATACGCACTTCTTAATTTCGTCGCGGTTCCTCTTGCTTACGAAGTGTTGATGAAAAATCGCGATATACCTTTCGTATGGCATTTTAAGGAGGGCCCATTCTTTTGCAGGCAGCAAGGCATGTGGCAAATGCTCATGGATCTTTTTCAAAAGTCGGACGGGCAGATTTATATCAACGATGAGAACAAAAGGTGGTTTGAGCAATTTCTCGTATGCGAGAGCCCTCTGCCTCACGTGTTGGACGGAGATCTGCCTTCCAGGTTTTACTTTAAGGACGATACTTCGGAGCTGCTCTCCGACAGTGATGACGGGCAGATACATACGGTGGTCACCGGACGTCCGTTTGGCATTCAGCCTCAGGATGTGCTCGAACTGTCAAGACAAAATATTCATCTGCATATTTATGGTGATATCACTCATAATATATACGATCGGTGGATACAGCAGGCTGGTAATCTGGCGCCGGACCATTTGCATTTGTACCATAATTGCCGTCCGGATGAATGGACTGCCGAATTCTCGAAATATGATGCGGGCTGGCTCCATGTGTTTGAAAGTTCAAATGAAGGGGAGCTGATGAGAATGGACTGGATGGACCTCAATTATCCCGCTCGCATTTCGACATTGGCTGCGGCCGGATTACCTATGATTCAGCGTGAAAACTCCGGACATATAGTGGCATCGCAAAACATCATGCGGAAGTACGACATGGGCGTTTTTTTCTCCGATATGGCTGAATTAGGTGAGCATTTGCGGGACAAACGCCGTATGAAGGAGCTGCGGAATAACTGTTGGAAAAACAGGATGCACTTCTGTTTTGACCATCACGCGGACGACCTGATTCTCTTCTTTAGAAATGTAATCAGAAGTAAAAATGGCGACGATTCACCGGTAGCCATCAACAGCGCAATTGCGGAATGCGTGAATTCTTTTGAATAACTATTATTTGCGAAATTTTATGAAGTCTGGAAATGAAGTTGTACAAAGTTTGTGGATAGGTAACAGCTTGTCAACTATGGAGCAGCTATCGATTAATTCCTATCTGAAAAATGGACATGAATTTCATTTATATGCCTACGAAGAAATAGAGAATGTTCCGAAGGGTGCCATTTTGAAAGATGCAAATGTGATATTGGGTAAAGACAAAATATTTAAGGATTCGCGAAACCTGTTTGCTGCATTTTCCGACTGGTTCAGGTACAGAATGCTGTATGAAAAGGGTGGATGGTGGGTAGATATGGACTCGGTATGCGTGCGATTTTTTGATGTAGAAGAAGATTATTGTTTTGCTACCGAACATTTTTATAAGAGCAAAAGCAGGCCGA
>CAMLNK010000277.1 GCA_946481035.1 uncultured Dyadobacter sp.
CTTTTTATCGGTCGACTTGAAGTTCGAGAACGCGATGAGCTCGCAGTAGAAGATCTGCGGGTAGAGAAAAAAGAGGCTACCCAACAGGATGATGAATCCGGTCAGAAGAAATCGGGTGACTTTCCGGAGTGGGTTCAACAGGGTTTTATTTTTTTGCCACGAAGACACGAAAAAGGCACGAAGACATTCGTGGTAACTTCGTGCCTTCGTGGCAATATAATTTTAATGCTTAAAGTGACGAACCCCGGTAGTTACCATCGCAAGGCCATTTGCATTGCAATAATCCACCGAATCCTTGTCACGAATAGAACCGCCCGGCTGTACCACCGCAGTAATGCCCGCATGGTGTGCAATCTCCACACAATCCGCAAACGGGAAAAATGCGTCCGAAGCCATCACAGCGCCATTCAAATCGAAGCCAAATGCTTTCGCCTTCTCGATCGCCTGACGCAAGGCGTCCACGCGTGAAGTTTGGCCCGTACCGCTCGCGAGCAACTGGTTTTCTTTCGCGAGTACGATGGTATTCGATTTGGTATGCTTGCAAACTTTCAATGCAAATTCAAGGGCCGTAACCTCGCTGGCAGTAGGCGCCTTCTCGGTAACGGTCGTAAACTGCGCTGCAACTTCGGTAGCAAGGTCCTTATCCTGTACCAATACGCCGTTCAGAATGGTTTTGAACATAATTTGCGGCAACACCACATTATTACGTTTCAACAGAATGCGGTTCTTTTTGGATTTCAAAAGCGTCAATGCTTCTTCGTCATACTCAGGCGCGATCAGGATTTCCATGAACAGCTTGTTCAGCTCCTCAGCAGTCGCCAGATCCACTTTTGTATTTGTAATAACCACACCACCGAAGGCAGAAACCGGGTCGCAGGCCAGTGCATTGTCGTAAGCTTCTTTTGCCGTCGCCGCCGTAGCGATGCCGCAGGCATTGGTGTGCTTGATGATCGCGAATGTAGGCTGAGCGTCGGCGAATTCGTCGATCAGGCTCACGCACGCATCCACGTCCACGAGGTTGTTATATGAAAGTTCTTTTCCGTGCAGTTTGTCGAAAATACCTTCCAGGTCGCCGTAGTAAGTCGCGCTTTGGTGCGGATTTTCGCCGTAACGAAGTGTTTGCGAATTAAGATTAGTGAAATCGAAAAGCTCCTTATCGGTCGTTTCTTTTCCGGATGTGAAGAAGCTGTTGATCGCGCCATCGTAATGCGACGAAACCCCAAACGCCAGGCCCGCGTAGTAACGACGGTCCTGAATATCGGTCGAACCCGCTTTCGCATTCAAAAGCTCCACCACTTCCGCATACTGGCTGCGGGATGATACGATGAGTGTATCTTTAAAATTCTTCGCCGTTGCGCGGATCAAAGAGATTCCGCCAATGTCTATCTTCTCGATAATGTCCTCCTCGCTCGCGCCGGATGCCACTGTTTCCTCGAAAGGATAAAGATCCACCACCACCATGTCGATAGCCGGGATGTTGTATTGCTCGGCCTGCGCTACATCGCCCGCATCATCGCGACGGTACAAAATACCGCCCATAATGGCCGGGTGAAGCGTTTTAACACGCCCGCCGAAAATCGAAGGATAACCGGTCAGCTCTTCGGCAGCGGTTACGGGAATGTTGAGATTTTCAATGAAAGTCTGAGTTCCCCCGGTGGAGTACAGCTTTACGCCGTTGTTGTGCAGGAGGCGGACCAAAGGCTCAAGACCGTCTTTGTAATAAACAGAAATAAGCGCGGATTGGATTTTTTTAGACATTGTGCAACGTTTGCTCTAAGATTACAAATGCGGGATTTTGCTTACATTCGGCATTTCGGCTTGTCCCGGGTTGAAAAATAAACCGCAAAGATAGCCGAAAAATCAACGAAACCGGCAGCGGAACAGACGAAAATCAAAACGTTATCATTCTGAAACCAAGTTTAAAAAGCCAAAACCATGAACCTCGACCTGACCGGAAAAACAGCGATCGTATGCGGAAGCACGCAAGGCATCGGACTCGCCGCCGCCGACGAACTCGCATTACTGGGCGCAAATGTGACCCTCGTGGCCCGAAATGAGGAAAAACTGCGCGAAGCCGTCGAAGATCTGGACACCTCTCTGGGGCAGCTTCACCGTTACGTGGTAGCCGACTTCGCCGACCATGAAGCACTAAAATCTGCCATTGAAAATTACCTCCGCCTCTGTCCGGAAGTTCATATTCTTGTCAACAATACCGGCGGCCCTTCCGGCGGCCCGATCATCGAAGCAGAAGCCGACCAGTTCCTGAAAACTTTTCAAATGCACGTGATCAACAACCAGTTCCTGGCACAAGCCGTGGTGCCGTCGATGAAAAAGGAAGGTTTTGGCCGCATTGTGAACATTATCAGCACTTCGGTGAAGCAGCCGATCATCGGCCTCGGCGTTTCCAACACCATCCGCGGTGCGGTAGCAAGCTGGGCCAAAACGCTTTCGCTCGAACTCGGACAATACGGCATTACCGTCAACAACGTACTGCCGGGCTACACCGAAACTGCCCGCCTGGATGCTGTACTGGAAATGCGCAGTAAAAACCAGGGCAAAACCCGGGAGCAAGTCGCCGAGGAACTGAAAGCAGGCATTCCTATTCGCCGGTTCAGCGAAGCCAAAGAGGTGGCAGCGGCAGTGGCGTTTCTGGCCAGTCCGGCAGCGGGAAGCATTAGCGGGGTGAGTTTGGCTGTGGATGGGGGGAGGACTGAGAGTTTGTGATCACCATCAGTTCATCGTCATTCCGCGCGGCCACAACCGCCGTACCGGTTTTCAGTTGAATACGCTTTAACCGCTTCACTTGCCCGCGAACTTGCAGGCCATTAAGCGGTTCTGGGGCGAAGTTGCAGTTCCCTTTGTTGATAAGTACCGTACCGTAATCAGCGTCGTAACGGCCCATTTGGATATTGCAGTCGTAAAAATTACCTATCAGCAGCACGTCAGGGAGCTTGTCTCCGTTGGCATCCACGATTTGTGCGTCGTAAAACGGCGCCCATTGCGCGCGGTATGGTAATGCTCTCATGGAAAAACTGCCCTTACCGTCATTCACCAAGATCGCATTCTCGAAGTAGTCTGCGGTTAACATCTTGGCATTTTCCAGCTTTTCAGCCCCTACGAGATCGGCAAGACTGGCTTTGGCAAACTCCGTCGCATAAATGTATTTTTTGCGAATCACCGGCATTTGCTTCTCCATTTCCAGTTTAGTGGGAAAAAGTGCTTCCTTTCCGTTCAGAAACGTAGTCAATAGAGGCTCCCTCCGACCGTTTCCGTCGAAATCATTGATGTACATCTTTACAGGGGCTTTTTCAGAAGCTTTCAAACGACTATTAAGCCCGAGGTTGCCAGCCAGAATATCCAGGTCTCCATCTCCATCGAAATCATACGGCATCGCAAAATTCCACCAGCCCTTGCGGTCTGTGAGCATTTTCTTCTGAAACCTACTGCCAACGCTTTCCAGAACACAAATGCCGTCCCATTCGAGCGCTACTACAATATCCTGCTTTCCGTCATTGTTCATATCCGCCAGCCGGGCACTTCGCACGTAGCCTACCGATGAAAGTTCCGGCGCATAGCGCGCTGTAACGTCAGAAAATTTGCCCGAACCGTCGTTTTGCAACAGGTAGGAACGTGGTATTTCGCCATAGTTGAGCGGTACTGCCCTTCCGCCAATGAAAAGATCGACATGCCCGTCACCCGTAAAATCGAACGGAGTTACGCAAGAGGCAGTAACAAAAATATTTGCAAAAGCATCGTCCTTCGCCGTGAGGTAACCCTTGCCATCATTCAGGTAAATGCGCGGCATCTGGTAGGGCGAATTGTTACTGAACTCATTCCCTCCCGTCGCAACGACGAGATCCGGGTGGCCATCTTTGTTCACATCGGTCCATTCGGCATCCACTTCCTCATAAGTACTGTCCTTCACAAATGCCGGTTGCGGCTTTTCGGTAAATTTCCCGTTTGTGTTTTGCAGGTACAAATGGCTGCGAAGCATTTTCGATGATCCTACGTAAATATCTTCCAACCCATCGTGATTGATATCGGCGATCGCCACAGCCGGCCCTTCGGCGGTTACTTCAAAAGGTATGAGTGAATTACGATCAAACTCGATAAAATTATTCTCTTCGTGCCGGACAGCCAGGCCCTGCTTTGCCGCGACATCCCCGAACGCAAAAGAATGATTTTCCCTTTGTCGCTTAAACGCGTCGTAATCGAAAACCGGCAGATGGTCCTGATAACTCAGCGACAGCGAGTCCTTCAACTCACCGGATCGGAGCACCTGGTAGCCATTGTCGGGCCATATCAGCAGTACCGAATCGATGTCCACCCTTTTGCCCAAACCGATATTTATCGGCACTTCCATACTCGACTGAAAACCCCTTACCGGAAATTTTTCGTAGCTAAGCACATCACCGCCGCGAAAAACCAGGCATTTGCTCCCAATCGCGTTCAAATTTCCTTTTTTGCCTTTCAGATACAGCCTCAGAAAATCGTTCTTAACCGGTTTCTGTTCGCTCAGGTTCTGATAAACAAATGCCTTTTCATTGATATTGTTCGTCACAATGTCCAGATCACCGTCATTATCGAGATCAGCGTAGACCGAACCGTTAGAATACGATATTTTATCATTTTTGATATTTGATGCCAGGTCTGCGAATATCAGATCACCCTTGTTGCCGAAGAATTTGTTGGGCAGTTTAATTTCCGGCAGCTTGTCGGCCAATCCCGGATCGTTCTCGTCGAAATTCTTGCTGCGGATTTTCTCCTGAACGACATCGTCCGACACAAATTTGATATAATCGGTGTCGTTCATCCGCTTCGGAATTCCGTTGGAAATGAAAAGGTCTTTCAGGCCGTCGTTATCAAAATCCGTGAACAATGCCGCCCACGACCAGTCGGTAGCGTGAATCCCCGAGTACATCCCGATTTCGCTGAATGTGTCGTTGCCATTGTTGAATTGCAGGTTATTTCTGGCAAACTGGTAATTGTACCCCTGGCGGATCTTGTATTTAAAAATGCTGTAACTATCCTCTCCTTCCGACTTTTTAAGGATCTCATAGTCCGACGGCAACATATCCAGCGAAACAATTTCCGGGAATATGTCATTGTTAAGATCGCCCACATCTACCCCCATCGAAAACTGGCTCGTGTGCATCAGCGAAGAATCCGTCTGATCGGTAAAGCGGCCATTTTTCTGGTTGATATACAAATAATCATTTTCGTGAAAGTCGTTGCCGATGTACATATCGGGATAGCCGTCCAGGTTAATGTCCCCGACGCCCAGTCCCAGCCCGTAGCCTAACGCCGAACTGTGTATACCCGCCTCACGGGTTACCTCCACATATTTCCCACCGTCGTTTCTGAACAATTTATCACCCGCAAGCGGATGAAAAGTGTCCTTAAACAGGTCGCGCCGCCCAAATGTACCGTTCTGATGCACCGAATGGTTCAATTGGAACATATCCAGATCACCATCAAGGTCGTAGTCGAAAAACAATGCCTGCGTTCCGAAAACAATCAGGTCCAGCCCGTACTCTTTTGATTTCTCTTCGTAAACAGGGACACCTTCCTCTGTAATCTTCTGACATTCGAACAGCAGGTTATGACCTTTCATGTTCTCAAAGTTGCCCACCTGGCTCACGTAAATATCCAACAGCCCGTCCTGGTTAATATCCACAATGGAAACTCCGTTCGACCAGCCCTTGCTACCCTTGAATCCCGTCTTCTCTGTCACATCTTCGAACCGTAGTCCGGACTTGTTCAGGTAAATACGATTGGCTTCCTGGTTGGCGGTAAAGCAAAGGTCTATCAGGCCGTCATTATTCAGATCGCCGGCCCCCACGCCTCCACCATTATAGAAGTACATATAATAGAAGATATTCAGGTCTTTGGTCGGCTTGAGGGTATTGGAAAAATCGATACCCGTCCGGTCAGATGTGAGCAGTTCGAAACGATAGTCCCCTTCCCCTTCCTGTTTGGAACAGGCGCTCAGGATAACTCCAAAAATGACCAGCAAATACCAGTTGAATAGCGTATAAAGTCGCATTGACTGTCGGAGAAACACTAATTTTCGGTTAGTTAATTTTA
>CAMLNK010000278.1 GCA_946481035.1 uncultured Dyadobacter sp.
GAAACCACTTCGGGGAGGTTCACAAACTTGAATTGGAGCGACTCGCTATTCAGTCCGGCGGGACCGACGCGCGGGAGCGTAATGCGGCAAAGGGTGCAGATAGTTGCTTCATTGCCTTGCAATACCTGGTCGCAGCTCTCACAGCAGCGCGGGAAGAGCAGGTCGGCAAAATCACGGAGGAGTTGTTTCAGGTTCATTTTTGTGTGATGGAATGAGTGAATTTCAACCTGTGTGAATACCTTTGCACGACATCAATCAATCGCCGCCGCCCATGACAACGCTGATCTTAAATGCCCAGGTCGTAAATGAAAACCAGGTTCAGTATTTAGACGTAATAATTGAAAATGGTCACATTAAAAAAATCGAACGGGATTTGCAGCATGTACAAGCGGACAGGGTGATTGATGCAAAGGGGCTTTTCCTGATGCCGGGTGTAATCGACGATCAGGTGCATTTCCGCGAGCCCGGGCTCACGCATAAGGCCAGCATTTATACCGAATCGAAAGCGGCTGTCGCCGGAGGGGTTACTTCCTTCATGGAAATGCCGAACACGGTTCCCAACACGCTGACGCAGCAGTTACTGGAAGACAAATACCAGATCGGCGCCAACACTTCCCTTGCCAATTACTCCTTTTTCATGGGTGCTTCGAACGACAACTATGATGAAGTAATGCGGACCGATCCGACACAAGTGTGCGGAATCAAGATATTCATGGGTTCTTCGACGGGTAATATGCTCGTAGACGCGCCCGAAGTCCTCGAAAAGCTCTTCGCCAATGCTCCGTGCATTATCGCGACGCATTGCGAGGACGAACCGACCGTGAAGGCCAGAATGGCGTATTTCAAAGAAAAGTATGGGGATGATGTGCCCTATGACATTCATGCGCTGATCAGGAATGAAGAGGCCTGTCTCAAATCTTCCACTTTTGCATCCTCGCTCGCGCACAAGCACGGAACGCGCCTGCACATCCTGCACATTTCGACTGGCGACGAGGTGCATTTGTTCGAGCCGGGAACCCGCAAAAACGGCAAAATCCTGCTCGCGAATGGCCAGCCGAAACTCGTAACGGCCGAAGCCTGCGTGCACCATTTATGGTTCGATGCCGAAGATTATCGCAGATTAGGCAATGAAATCAAATGTAACCCGGCTATCAAAGCGCCACATCACAAAGCGCAAATCCTACAAGCCGTGCTGGATAACCGTATCGACGTGATCGCAACCGACCATGCGCCGCATACCATTGAGGAAAAGGCACAGCATTACTGGCAGGCACCGTCGGGTTTGCCATTGGTACAGCATACTTTGAATGTAATGCTCGAACTGAGCAAAGCAGGGAAGATCTCTATCGATCGTGTGGCCGAGAAAATGAGCCACGCTGTGGCGGATTTGTTTGATATTAAAGGCCGTGGCTACATCCGCGAAGGTTACTGGGCTGATCTGATCCTCGTGGATTTGAATACAACTACGCAAGTTGAAAAATCCAATATCTACTCCAAATGCGGCTGGTCGCCTTTTGAAGGCACAGAATTTCATTCACGCATTACCCATACCTTCGTATCGGGGCATCTGGTTTATGAAAACGGAAAATTCGATGAGACGGTGAAAGGAAAGCGGTTAAATTTTAGCCGCTAGGTAATCGTAGTAGTTCTGGATCACGTTCAGATCGGCCTCTGTCCAGTCGAGGGTAGGGAGGTCTTCGGGATCCAGCCAGAGGATTTGCTCGTGCTCTGTCAGGACAAAATCGGTGGTATCTACTTTACAAACGAAGGGTACCAGCACAATTTCGCGCCAGCCCTGGTCTTTGGAAGTTTCGGGAAGTTTATCGACGATCTCGATGGCCACGTTAAGTTCTTCCATGATCTCACGGAATAGGGCCTGTTCGTCAGTTTCGCCTTTTTCGAGCTTTCCGCCGGGGAATTCCCATTGGAGCGGGAAGGACAAAGCCGCGCTTCGCTGCCCGGCGAGTACTTTTCCATCACGTTCAATCACAGCACAGGGCACTCTCACTACCAACTTTTCGGAAACCAGTACTTCGATCATAGGAGGCGGTCACGCTAATTTACCGCAAAATTACAGTTTTCAGGGTTATGTTGTATGTGATTGATTAAACTTCTTAAAAAGTTAACGCTCAGAACAATTCGCCTGAGCGGTGGCGCGGCAAAATGCCGAGGTGCTTGAATGCCTTTTCGGTCACTTCGCGGCCTCGGGAAGTGCGTTTGATATAGCCTTCCTGGATCAGAAATGGCTCGTATACTTCCTCGATCGTGTCGGCTTCTTCCCCGCAGGCGGTGGCAATGGTGGATAAGCCTACCGGCCCGCCTTTGAATTTTTGGATAATGGTGCTCAAAATACGGTTATCCATTTCGTCGAGCCCGTTTTGATCCACATCCAACGCCTGTAAGGCCATTTCGGCGATGGCCACTGTAATGCGGCCATTCCCTTTCACTTGGGCGAAATCGCGTGTCCTGCGCAGCAAATTATTCGCGATACGCGGCGTGCCGCGGCTGCGACGCGCAATTTCATAGGCAGCATCCTCTTCCAAGGGCGTTCCCAGAATGGAAGCCGAGCGTTTTAGGATGGACGAAAGCAGCTGCGCGTCATAATATTCGAGCCTCGCATTGATCCCGAACCTCGCACGCAGGGGCGACGTGAGCATACCCGCGCGCGTAGTTGCGCCTATGAGCGTGAAGGGGTTCAGGCCGATCTGAATACTGCGGGCATTCGGGCCGCTATCGAGCATAATATCGATCTTGTAATCCTCCATAGCCGAATACAGGTATTCCTCTACGATGGGATTGAGGCGGTGGATTTCATCAATGAACAGGACATCGTGCTCCTGCAAATTGGTAAGCAGGCCGGCGAGGTCGCTCGGTTTATCGAGTACGGGGCCTGAGGTGATTTTAATCCCTGAACCAAGCTCGTTGGCGATGATATTCGATAATGTAGTTTTGCCCAATCCCGGAGGGCCGTGCAACAGCACGTGGTCGAGCGCGTCGCCACGCTGGCGGGCCGCCTGCACGAATATTCTCAGGTTTTCAAGAATCTTGTCCTGCCCGGTAAAATCCTCGAAAGACAGCGGCCGTAATGCACGCTCGATGTCTTTATCGGTATTTGAAAGGTTTTCTTTATCTCCGGACAGATAATCCTGGCGCATAGTCGGTTGAACAGATAGTGAAAACCAGCCGTCCGGTTCATTGGCGGCTGGTTTGATATTATTTAACCAAAAATAATTGTTTTAATCTGCAAAAGGAAGGCCTAGCGGATCACCATCACCGACCCGCGCTTGGTAATCGGTGCGCGTTCGGGGTAATATAGTGCCTCATAGGAAATGACGTACGGGTAGCTGCCTGGTTGCACTTTAAGTCCTTTATAGGTTCCGTCCCAACGCGCTTCGATATCGGTGGTAGCGTAAATGACCTCGCCCCAGCGGTTGTAAATGCGCATCGAGAAGTTGGTATAATAGGCACCGAATATTTGGAGGATCTCGTTATGGCCCTCGCCGTCGGGCGTGAATGCATCCGGAATGAAGAACCGCGGCTCGCATTTATCGACCACTTCGGTGGTTTGCTCGGTTACGCAGCCTTCTTTGTTGGTAGCCCGCACAGTATACTTGCCTTCCTGATTAACCGTGATTGTTTGAGTAGTTGCTCCCGAATGCGGCCAGAGGTATTCATACGGCTCCCGTCCGTTGGCATCGAGTATGACTGATTGTCCGTCAGGGATACAGATGAAGTTTTCAGGAGCGAGCCCAAGAATTGGGGAAGGCAGCTCACCTACTTTGATGGTGTCCGAGTTGTAGCAGTCGTTTCTGTCTTTCACCACCACAATGTATTGTCCCGGCTGACCGATCGTCACCTCGCGGGTATCTTCGCCGGTACTCCATTTAAATTCGATCCAGCGGGGGCTTTCGACACTTAGTACAATGGAACTGTCGCGGCACAAAGTGGTATCCGGGCCAAGGGAAAAGGCTGGCGGCTTGCGCAATGTGATTTCGATCGTATCGGCTGCGTAGCAATCACCCTGCGGCCCGTTGAATGCGATGGCAATGTAGCGGCCGGTAGAAGTGGCATTGTAAGTACGGCCGCGGCCAACGACCCGCCCACGGTTGATCCAGGCATAAACTTCGGCATTTACCTTCATATCCAATGGAACGTAGGCGCCGCAGGTGTCTTTATCAGGACCGAGGTCGATATTCGAAGGCGTTTCATAAATGGTAACCTCCTGCACGATCGTGGTGTCGGTACACTTGTTCGTGGCACGCATGGCAACCATGTAGGTGCCCGGTTTGGTGTAGGTATAAGTCGCTTGCTGCTGCTTGGAGGGTGCTGTAAATTGGCCGTTTCCGAGGAAATCCCACGAATAGCTGTCCTCTATCGGGTCGCACATCGGGCTGGCCTGGAATGTCGTAGGTTCATTTGTACAGAACCCGTCGGCTTCAAATCCCGGCCCCGAAGATTCCTGCGTGAAATCCTGGACCATGTTTGGTAACCCCAGCTGGCTCTTTTTGCCTCCCAGGTTCGCCCCATCGCGTTCATAATCGACGCCTGTTAACGAATTGCCCTCCGGCTCGCCGATCGTCGCCAGGTATTCGCTTCCCTGAATGGCCATGTAAATCCGCCCGTCCGGCCCGAACTGCAATGCGCCGAACTTCTGGGTGGCGGAGCTGTCAATCGTAATGGCCGTTTCCGTGACGAGGCTATCGGGCAGGGTGAGATCATATTGTTTCAAATAAGAGTTCGTACCGTTCTCGCCTTGGAACGAAATGTACATTTTTTCGCCGCTCGGCGAAAATTCGATACCATATGCGATGGGCGGCGCCGGGCCGAGGTCCATGGTTTTCTTGTAGGTCAATGTGCCCGTCGAGTCGTTGAAACTGAACAGTTCCACATAGTTCCGTGCAGGTCCCGGAATCACTACGGCGAGTTGGCGTTCGCCGGTGGTACTATCGGGCGAGGAGAATTTCATATAACCCTCGGCCTTGTTGGTGCTGTCGTGCGCCATGCCGAGCTCGGGGGCGGCTACTTCTACGAGCCCACCCGTGGTAGCATGAAAAATGCGGAATTTGTTGGAACCGTAGTCGTGTGAAACAACCCAGTAAGTACTGTCACGGTCGTTTCGGACCGACGCGATACGCTCGGTAGTCGGCGTTTGCAGTGTTGTATTTTGTTCAATAATCTGGCCCAGGCCATTATTGCGGCGCATATCTACGACGCTTACTGTCAACAGCTTTTCCCCATTGATATCCGAAGTTGTGAATACATTATATAAGTACTCGCAGCCCCGGCAAGTCGGTTGAGGGACGATCAGAACCGATTGCGTGGAGTTTGGACTACCCTTCATGGGCGCGCACGGCCCGAACGTACACGTCATTTCGTCGCCGTTCTTGTTCCATACCTTTATACCATCGGAATAAAACAGCAGTTGCCCTTTCGAATTGGCAATGGACGAAGTTCCCTCGGGGGTATTCAGCTTGCCGTCGGTTAACGGAGAGGGTGGTGTATTGGAAAAATCAAGGCCTGCATTGCCACCGAAATACCATTTGGAGCCTTCCTGCGCCTGCGGCTCCATACAAATCTTGACATTGATCCGGTTCTGGATTTTGCAGCCATTTGGCATTATTACCTCCACAGAATAGCATCCGGAGCTATCGACTTGCAAGGTCTGGGTGGTGTCGCCTTTGGGATACCAGATATACTTGGCTCCTTCCGGCGCGCCGTTGGGATACGGATCGAGAATCAGCGTGTCGCCTTTGCAGATGGTTGTATCTATTTTCCATTGCTGGAATTCGGGGGGCAATTCGCCGATTTGTACGACTTTTGAAACCGTCTCCTGGGTTCCATTCTTTAAGGTGCGGGTCAGTGTTACCGTATAGGAGCCAGGCGCCATATAGGAATGCTGCGGGTTACGCCGGGTATCGGTTGCACCGCCTTCACCAAAGCTCCACAACCATTTCGTGGCGACAGTCACCGTATCCCGAAATGAAGTTGAGTCGGCTTCGCAATCGGGGTTCTGCATACATTGTCCTTGTACCAGAAAGGGCGTCTGCGCCATGGCACTTGCGCCGAGGAGGAGCATGAGCAGG
>CAMLNK010000279.1 GCA_946481035.1 uncultured Dyadobacter sp.
GCCGGTGGTTTTTTCCCAACGTTCGGCCACGATCTTTTGCAGCGCCATACCGCCTGCGATCGTGATTTTAAGGTTCGAGAAATCAACCGAAGCAAATTCTGAATTATTCAGCAAACCATTAAAAAGGGTATTCAACCCCGGGAAAATATGGAAAGTGTTTTTCTTCAATTCTTTGATAAATGCGGGAATGTCCTTAGGATTGGTGATCATAACATTCAATGCACCCCATTTAATGCCACATAACCCATTGATTGTCATTGCGAAAACGTGATACAGCGGTAGTGCGGCAATGAGTGTAAGCTGCCCGGTCGTTTCCGAGTTCCGCATTTTGGACATCAGCCATTCGTTGATGCCTTCTACATTGGCGATCAGGTTCCGGTGCGTAAGCATGGCGCCTTTGGATACTCCCGTGGTACCGCCGGTATATTGGATAAATGCCAGGTCGAGCCCCGAAACGTTGGGCCTCTGGTAAGTGACGCCCGAGCCGACTGAAAGCGCCTGAGCGAGTGTTACCGTGTTTTTAAGATGATATGCGGGTACCATTTTCTTCACATATTTCACCACCGCATTCACAATCAGCTTTTTTGGAAAGCCCAGCATATCGCCGATTTCCGTAATGATTACGTGCTCGATATCCGTATTGGCTATCACTTTTTCGAGGTTGACGGCGAAATTGGCGAGTATTACAATGGCTTTTGCACCCGAATCTTTGAACTGGTGCTGCATTTCACGCGGCGTGTAAAGCGGATTTGTGTTCACGATCGTGAGGCCGGCGCGCAGCGAGCCCATCATCACCACGGGATATTGAAGGAGATTGGGCATTTGCAAAGCAATGCGGTCGCCCTGTTTCAGGCCGACGCTTTGCAGGTATGCCGCAAAATTCTGTGAAAGTTCATCCAATTGCCCGAAAGTCAGCTTTTTGTCCATATTGGTATAAGCTGCCTTGTCGGCATGTTCCCGGAAACTCGCCTCCATCAGGTCGAGCAGCGACGAGTACGCATCCGGATTTATTTCATAGGGAATGCCCTCCGGATAGTTTTGAAGCCATGGATAGGTATCCTTCGATATCGAGATCATAATTTCAGAGCAAAGGGTGTGAACGACTATTTGTGAATTAAGGTAATCAATTAAGCCAAAAAAATATCGAACTAATCCAATTTATTTTTGACCCTAAAACCTGCGAATTTGCGTTAAATCGCAGACATTATGATTACCGGCGGCTAATTTCCCAGCGCCAGAGCAGCCCTTCGTCGGGGTCGTTGATATCCTCGGTCTGAGCGAAACCCAGTTTTTCCAGAATGTGCCCGGAAGCGTTCTCCTCCGCCAGCGTATGCGCGATCACCTTGCGCACGGAAGGGTGCTGAAATGCATGATCCAGTAATCCTTTGGCGGTTTCGGTGCCCAATCCCTTCTCGCGGTAGGACGGAATGACCTCATAACCAATCTCCACCATGCCATTCGAATCGGGCTCGCCTTTGTAGCCGCACGAGCCGATCAGCATATTGTCGGGCACGTGTATAATGAGGTAAACCCACCAGTCGCGCAGAGGCGGGTGGGCTTTCCAACGGTGATAAGATGGAGTGAAAGTGTCGCGGAACTCCGTCCACTTTTTGGGGACGTTTACGCCCATAACGCGGGCTAATGTATTGTTTCCCATGCGGATAGCGTCATAAAGCGTATCGTCGCAGGAGATTATTCTTAAATGGGGGGTCAGAATCATAATAAAGGAAATGAGCCCCCCAATTTAAGAAACTATAAATTGTTTTCGTCAAAGCGGTCGGTGATTGCCTTGCGGATGGCCTGGTGCGGACGCATTCCCGTGCTGCGCGTACGAGGCACGGCGCGATCGGCCGAGGCATTCGACTTGGCACGTAATGCCAGGTTCGAAACCGTCAGATGGCTGTTGCGCCAGGCGTCGTATTCCTCCTCGTTCATCACGTCGCGCGTCACTTGTCCGTGCGCATAACCGTCGCCGAAAGATTGAACGCGGCTGTCGGTCAATGCAGCTTTCCGCTCGTTTTCCAGCGCCTCGATTTCCGCCCTGATTTTCGCTTCTTCCGCTTTCAGTTCTTCGAGTTTCGGTAAAAGCTCGATGTCGTTTTCCAAAACCGTTTTCTGGGTCATATGCTGTGTTACCAGCAGTTGCAGGGGCTCCATTTGTTTCAAAATTCGCTTTCTTCTTCTGCGCAGGCGCCATAGTTTAGGATCGACCTGCAACCATCGGTACCAGAACCCTTGCAGCACCGGCAGCGCCATCCCCAGCGACACCGCACCCGCGATGGCAAACAGCACGCCGCTCAATACGAACGACAATAATGCCCACGGGCTGTTCACCAGGTCGAGGTTCAGCTGATCGGAGTTTTGTAATGCCTGCTCGATTTTCTTGGTGAGCGCAGGACTATCCACCGGCGCACCGGTCAGTGGATCTACCGCATTCAATTGCAGGTTTTTAACCGATTTGTTGATCGCTTCTTTCAGCTTGTCGGTGCGGTAGGCTTCGTAACGGAACCAGCCGAGCACGATCAGCGTAACGATCGCGAAAATGGATAATACCAGTTTAAAACCGGCATACCGCGATTTTGCTTTCGGAGATTCATCCTTATGGTAAGGTTCCTCTACCAAACGGTCATAGGCCGGTTTCAGCAGTACGGAAAGCATCGCCAAACCGATCGCAAATGCCCAGGCTTCGTTGGTGTTGCGGATATTCAGCGCGTAAGCAACGATTTCGTGCGAGATGATCAAGTCACCAGCGATGAACGAAATACCTGCGGCGAGGAAGATCAGACCGGCGATCAGCGAATAGGAAGGCGCTTTGTCGGCCCGTTTCTCTTTCAGCTCCTCGGTTTCTGCGTCGATTTCGGTGATCGAACGCTCCATATCCTTCATTTGCGTGGCTGCATTGTTGAGGCCCATTACCTCGTTCTGCAACCTGCCGTATGCATTTTTGTGTTCTGCCAGCGCCTGCTGGTTCCGTGACCTCGTTTCCGAAAGCTCCTGCTTCTTCTCATTAAGGCGGTCCTGGATCCAGTCGTGGTTTACATTGCTGGACAAATAGTTTTCATATACTTCACGGTCGATACCTTCCATTCCACGCGTGTAGCCGTGTTGGTAATCTCCGTTTTCATTTAGATTTTGCTCGTTCATGATCCTATTTAGGGTTGATCGAATGTTAGTTAAGGTAAAAAATCGCGCCATCGGCGCATTCCCTGATCATCTTTCCGCCACTATTTGCCCTTCTGGATCAGGTTGAGCTGCCGGGTAGTGAGCTCGTTTTTCATGCGGCGCGCGAGGTAGAATTCACTCTCAAAAAGCTTGATTAACATGTCCCGCTTGGCAAAAAGGCGGTCGCGCTCGGTCTCGGCGTGGCTCTGCTCGCGGAGCACCTGCCATTTGTTTACACGCAGGTTGTCGATCTCCTCCTGCAAGGTCTGGCATTCCGACTCCCAGTTGTAGTTATTTTCAACAAAATCCTGCCGGTCGCGACGAATATTTAACCAAACTTGCAGGTCATTACGCAGCACGGTAATGTTGCTGAGCAGTAGCTTTCCGGCAAAAAGGAAGAGGAAAAACACGAAAACGAACAGCGCGAACGCCTGCCACCAGGTCTGGTAGGTGATCACATTCGCGAACACGAACAATGCGGACGCGAATGGCAACCCTATTTCTTCCAGCAGCGACTTCCACGTCACTTTCGAATCCGTATCATGGAAAAGCGAAATGCGGCCGAATAAACTGAACATCCCGGCCAGGAACACGCCCAATGCAATCCACGAATTATCCGCAAATGCCGGTTTCAGCGACTCGCGGATCAGGAAAAAGTTGCCTACGCACATGGCTGCGCATAGCGTAATGCCTATGAGCGTACGCGGGAGGTGATGCTCACCTTCCGCACGTGTGCCCGGGGTTTTCAAGCGCTCTTGCAGCTCATCAATGCGGTTTTGTTTCTGCCCTATAAAAAGGTTCAGCTCCTGAATGCGCTCATTGTGCTGCTCGATGCCCGCGATATGCGATGCGGCCAGGTTAGAGAAGTATTTATGGATAATGTCGGTCTTCTCGTGCGGGTCCGATTCGGAAAGTCCGAAAAGCACACCTTCGTCGCGCAGTGTATCTTCGTCTTCCAGCCAGTACGGGATCTGTACTTCCACTTTAGGTAATTCCTGCGGCTCCGGGTGCTGAGGTACTGGTGGTTGAGCCGCTACCGGCTGCGGCGTCACTGGCTGAGCAGCAGCAGGTTGAGGGGCTATATACTGAGGTGCCCCTGATTGATTTACAGGCGGCTGGTACTGCGGTGCAGCAGCCACTACGGGTTGCCTGGTTTGCGCAACGGTTGTTTGAGTGATCGGATTTTGTTCCACTGATTGGGTAGGGGTGTCGTTCGCCTGAACAGGCTCATCATCGTAAAATTCGTTTTCGTCGGACTCTCTCGGACGAAACCAGCCGGCAATTAATTCAGTCAGTTTGGCCATTGTTTTTCATGGGTTAGCCTGCGATTATCCATGAAAACAAACAAATTCACTATAATATTGTGATGACCGGCTATTAAAAAAGCTAAGCGCCTGGGGATTAGGACATTTCAAACATCTTCTGTAACGCTTGCCAGAGTTTTTTCTTAAGATTCCTGTCGGCCTCGATCACCACCAGCGGATCGACGAGCAGGAACCAGATACCTTCCAGATTCTTAGGCGTATAAGGCACGAGCAGCAGGTCGAGGTGGAGCTTGATCAGCGGAACGCCGAAGGAAATAAAGAAGTTGGTCTTTTTCCCCGAAAGTACCGTGCGCGCGTCTTGCCCGGGCATGAAGCTGAAATTGACGACGTCGCTCGTTTCAAGCGAGTGGCCCACGGCTTTGAGGATATTGTCGAGGAATAATGCCTCCGACATGAGCATTTCCTGTTGCTTCGGCTCGTCGGTAAGGACCAGAACTTTGTGTTTTAATGCAGGGAATGCTGCGGCTGGCGCCGTAGCGGGGATATTTACTGGCGGTGTTGCTGCCGGTGTCTGAGGCAATGCGGGCGGAGTTGTCGGTACCGGAGGTGTAGCGGGCTGCGATGTAGCAGCCGTTTGCATTGGCACTGCGGGCGTTGCCGGTAAAGTGGGCACCGGTGCCTGCACGGTCACGGGTTCGGGTACCGATGGCTCGGCCTGTTCTTCAATAGCCGCAGGAGCAGGTCGCTCCGTCAGCACACGATCTTCCAGCTGAAACAAAGTTTCATTCTGATAAAGGATCTGAAAAAGTGCTACTGACGAATGCTCCATAACGATTACAAATGACCGAGTTCCATTCCGGGCTGGGTCCAGATGCCTATTTTCTGCTTGTTGGCCGCTATTTCAAGTTTGGCATATTCCTGGTCGTGCGAATACTTTTTGAAATGCACCGCCAGGCCTTTCTTTACTAATTCTTTGTTCAAAACTTTGCCGTCGGGCAGCACTACTTCACCGAGCAGGCGGCCATATTTGTCGAATTCGCCTTTGTGACGAATGCTAACAACTTTCCGGAAGCATTTTTCGCTGGTAAACTGCTTCGCATTGTTGTAAAAAGGCATACTGCGCTCCGGACAGTTGATATGCAAAAAACGTATCCGCACATTCTTGCCTGTCCGGCGCCCCGCCTTTTTACCCGAATAAATATATTTCAGCTCGATCGTGTCACCATCCTGGATACCAATCACTTCGGCTTTGAGCGGGTTGGGTAAATCGCTGTCGCTGCGTAATTGCTGCCCGTCTTCCGATGCCAGCGCGCACGAGGCGAGCATGGTCGGGGCACTGGTGAGAACGAGGAACAGCAGGCTGGAAAATGCAAATCGGGAAATCAGGAAACGGAAATCAGGCACGCGGATCATTCATAAAGTTTGAGTGCCAAAGATAGGCATTGTTTCCGATCACTTTTGTTCCAGTTTGTACCACTTAATGTCCTTCAATGGCGCTCTCCTTGCGGCTGAGGCAGTTGGCGAATAATTTTTTTCGAGATAATCGAGTACCGTTTTCTCAGCGTCGCCCAGTTCCCAGAGGTTATGGTTCGCCTGCATCCACCGGATCTTCTGTTTCCAGCCGTC
>CAMLNK010000280.1 GCA_946481035.1 uncultured Dyadobacter sp.
CAAGCTCTTGAAGCAGCTCGAGCGTCGCCGCCAGGTCCTGGGACCGGAAGGCGGCATCGAGTGGGCGCACGCGGAAGGGCTCGCGTTCGCGTCGTTCCTCGCCGAGGGCGTGCCGATCCGCATGACCGGGCAGGACACCGAGCGCGGCACCTTCAGCCAGCGGCACCTGGTACTGCACGATGTGAAGAACGGCTCGACCTGGGCGCCGATCCAGAAGTTGCCCAGCGCGCTGGCGCCGTTCGAGCTGTTCAACAGCCCGCTCTCGGAGCTCGCGACGGTGTTCGACAACCTCATTCACCAAAAGGAAATGCCCGTTACGATCGGTGTCTTCGTGATGCATGGGCGCGTGAAGGCCGCCGACCCGACCGCCGCGAACGACCGCTTCAACCGGAGCTTTGAATACGACGGCCTCGGCGATGCCTATGCGCGGTTTATTCTCGAAGAAATCCTGCCCGAAGTAGAAAGGCAAAAAACGAGCGACGGGCGGGCGATCCGCTTGTCCAAAAACGGCAACGATCGCGCCATAGGCGGTTCGAGCAGCGGGGCAGTGTGTGCATTCACCGCTGCCTGGGAGCGGCCGGATGCATTTTCACGCGTTTTCAGCGCGATAGGGACGTATGTAGGCCTGCGCGGAGCGGATCGTTACCCGACATTGCTTCGGAAGGTGGAGCCCAAACCGATCCGCATTTACATGCAGGACGGCGCCAATGACCTGAACATTTACGCGGGCGACTGGTGGATGGCCAATCAGACCATGCTCCGTGCGCTGACATTCGCCGGCTACGAGGTGAAACACCAATGGGGCGAGGGAGGCCACAATGGCAAGCAAGGCACGGCGCTGTTTCCCGAGGCAATGCGCTATTTGTGGAAAGGTTGGCCGGAGCAGGTGAAAAAAGGGGAATCACAAAATGCGTTTCTTTCGGCATTACTGATTCCAGGTGAGGAGTGGACAGGGACGAAGGAACCAGCCCAATCGATTGAAAAACCATTAGCCAAACGGGCTGTCGCGCTGAAAACACTCCCCGGGACAACACTTTCTCCCGATCATACATTGGTTTATAGTATCGATCCGAATTCGCATTGGATCTATTCGTCGCAGGTCCAGCCGGGCGGTAAGCAAGCCTACAAGCAGCGGTTCGGTTGGCTGCACGTGCCCGATACCGAAGACAATGCAGGAGCAGGGAACATTGTCTGCGACCGCGAAGGCCGCATTTATGTGGCTACCAATATGGGCGTGCAAATCCTCGATCAGACGGGCCGTGTGAATGCAATTTTGCCTTCCCCTGATGGCGCGGCGGTGGCGAAAATAGCATTCGGCGGGGCCAGTTCTGATACACTGGTTATTCAATCAAACGGTAAAACTTATAGCCGCAAGCTGAAAACCCGCGGTGCCAACCCGGAAGAAGCGCCCAACAAACCGGACGCTCCTAAATTATAAGCACCTAGCCGTTCAGGAAAATCGCCAGGATCACCAGTACACCCGCGGCAAGGCTCAGCGAGCCTGCAAATGGGAAGAAATACATAAACTCGATAATGCCCATTGCGGCGTAACCTATGCCGATGGGTGTGAGTGTTTTGCGGGCAATATCGTGGTTGCTGTCGGAATACCGGGCGGCCGATAAAATAAGCGCTATCGACATGGCATATACGACGAACAGGATGAGGCCGTAACCTTCAAAATAATCGCCCATACTTCGCATAACCCCCATGAATTCGAATTTCGGGCCGGTCATTTGCCGGATCACCTCCTGTTTGGCGGGATCGGACGTTTCTTTCCATGAAAAATGGCCGAAAAAATGGCCGATTAAGTGAATAAGGATACACAGCGCAGCAATGCGCAGGATGAGTTTAGGTTTCATAAGGGGTAGCGTTTGTTTTAGTTTACCATTCCATCACAATGCTTTCGAACTCCGCGAGGCGAGCGAGCGAGACATGGATCGTGCCGTCTTTCCAGGTGAAGTTCAGGGGTTTGTGATCAGTTAATGTAAACACTTTTTGCGGTTTTTTCGCCAGCCTGACCTTGAATTGCAGATTGGCGACAGGCAGGGGTTCGAAATAGGTATTTCCACTGAAACCGGTGAGGTTTATCAAATGCAGAATCTGGCCGTCAGAGGCGTTTTTAGCCCGGTTTTCGGGGATGTTTTTGGTGAATTCCTTCAACACCGTTTCGACCCGTGCAGGCGCGTTCGTCTCGAAATTTTGTGCGATATCGGGTAGCATGTGGCGGATCATATCCAGCAAAAGGTTCTTGTGTTCCTGGTAGCCGTGCATGTAATATATTCGGCCAAGGCTGATCGGGAAAATCGCCGCTTTACTCTTCGGATGATTTTTGATACCTAATGCATAATAGCCGGTTGGCTCGTGGCCGCCGATGATTTCGGGGGGGCCGGGACGGCCTTTCGCCAGAACGGGCAGCAGTTTCCGGTCGGTGCCGGACAAATCGTAAAGTCCGAGGTTGAACTTCCAGAAGAGCATATTCTGCCCTTTGAAACTTTTGAAAATGCTGCGGTCGTCGGGGACGAGGTAATTGCCTGCGCCGTCGTTGTCCTTCTTTTCAATTTTTGCGCCGAAAAGCGTCAGCAATGTTTCCGGACTATCAAACAACGTCCGGTTAGTAGCGATCAGATGAGTGCCTAGCCGGCTCGCCTCTTTCAATATTCGAATGGCTTCCGGTTTCAGGTAGGTGATTTCGGGGAGGATAATCAGCTGGTAACCTTTCACTTTCTGTTCCAGATTAGCGATCTGGCCGTCTTCCACAATGTCGAACGGAATATGTGCCTCGCGGAGCATCAGCTGAATGCCGCGGTACTCCTGCATCGGTTCACCGTTCGGCCAGGCGCCGGGCGCGACCACGGCCACTTTGGCAACTGATTTGTATTTGCCAAAATAGGCCTCATTCTGTTTGTGAAAACCATATACTTTTTTGAAAACAGGATAGCTGCGCTCGTCCTCATATCCGCGCATATCGCCCATCATGCTCATGTCCAGGCCAGAGCCGTTAGCAATATTCTCATAAAGCCTGATCCGCGTTTCCTCCGGTTCCACCGCATTGTACCGCGACTGGAAAGAGATCTGCTGAATGCTTGCATTGCTGATAATGTGGTCCGGAAACGAATTGATTGCATTGCCGACATTGTCTGACGCAGTGTATGGCCAGTAGGGTAGGGTAGTCATGCTTTGCGACTCGTGGCGGATGATGTCCACAAACTTATCGGAATAAGTACAGATCGCGATCTGCTCGTTTTTGGATTTTACCAATTTGTGCAGCCGTTCGGACCAGTCTTCCACCGTTGCCTTTTTAAATTCCAGGTATTGCTGAAAAAGCGGGTCCGCTTTATTCTCTTCGGCGGGCAGCGCCTTGCCGCCACTGAACTCCGCAAAGCGTTTTTTATCGTACTCATTCTGGTCGATCCCATGGTATTTGCCTTCATAGGGATTATTGACCTGATAGCCGGGCATATTCAGGAAAATACCGTCGATCGGGAACGTGCCGATCACCTCTTCGATGATCCTGAATGCCTTTTCCTGGACATATGGCGCATTGATCGACACGACATACATATCGGTATTGATAATGCGCTCGCCCTTTGGGGAAATGTAGCACCAGTCGGGATGCGCTTTGAAAATGCTTTCGTGCACGCGGCTGAAATCGAACCGGACGATTACCTTAATGCCTTTTTCGTGGCATTTGCGGATCACATCGGCAAGTACATTGTTGTCTTTCAAATAGGGGTTCCGGTAGTGGAAATCGAGTTTTGTGGGGTAGAAAGCCATAATGCCCCCCGCGTTGATCAGCAGCGTGTTGGCCGAGCAGGCAACCAGGTCAGTTACAATGGAATCGGCATTGATCGTTGCGGCTTCGTAGGCGGGAAGGTTCATCTGGATAACCCTCAGGTTGTTCCTTTTCCACCAAAGGTCGGCTCTGTTTTGTGCAAGAAGGCAAGTGGTACTTAAAAGAAAGAATAGGAGTAGAATGCGGCTTTTCATACCAAAATGAATGATTTGGTGGAAAAGAGCCGGGCGGCATTGCATCTACTTGATGCTTACGGGTTGATTTTTACCACGGGCACCTCATTCGCGGTGCTTGTAGCCGAATGCAACAAAAAAAAGCAGCAACCCCACCAATCCCAGCGCCCACGACAGCGACGTGATTTCAGCAAGAACGCCTATCAACGCCGGACCCGCAAGCTGACCTGAATAGCCGAGAATCGTGACCGCCGACAATGCGATGGATGGCGGGATGTTCGGAATGCGCCCCGCGGCCGTGAAGAATATCGGTACCACGTTCGCAGCGCCCAGTCCCACCATTACGAACCCGACCAACGCGGCAATAGCCGAAGGGATCATAACCGCCACAATGAATCCTGCACCGGCCAGCAATGTACCGTAAAACACCACTTTGGCAGGCCCTAACCGATGGATCATACCATCGCCCGTGAGCCGCATAATGGCCATTGCCACTGAAAACGCGGCATATCCCAACCCGGAGAATGAAGGATCGAAACCGCGCGAAAATTGCAGGAAAACCGCACTCCAATCGAGCAATGATCCCTCCGCCAGGAAAAGAATAAAGCACATAATACCCAGCAGTACGACAGGGCCTTTGGGTAAAACGAAGCTGGTACCGTCCATTTTAGCCTCTTCCGAGTGCGGCAGCAGGTACCGCGACTGGGTGACCGTGATAAAAACCAGCAGCGCGGAAATCGCAACCGCCGCGTAAGTTGGTGAAAGCCCGGCTTTAATCAGAAACCCCAACCCTATTGAGCCGATCAGCCCGCCGAGGCTGAACATTCCGTGGAACGAGGACATAATGTGACTCCCGTGCCGCTCCTGCACCACCACCGCCTGCGCATTCATGGAAACATCGATAGAGCCGATTCCTGCTCCAAACACAAACAATGCGGCCGCCAACTGGTAAGGCGAGCCGGCGATCAGGAGAAGCGGAAGGAGGGAGGCAATCACCAGCGCGGAAACGATCGCAACCGTGCGGCTGCCATATTTATTGATCAGCAAGCCCGTAAGCGGCATGGTAAGAATGGCCCCGGCACCCAGCGCAAGCAATACCACGCCAAGATCTGCGTCATTCAGGCCTAGTTTGATTTTGGCAAAAGGCACCATCGGCGCCCAACTGGACAGGCCGATGCCACATACAAGAAATATCAATAAGGTTGCCCTCCTGGCTGCGCTGATTCTCAGTTTCTCTTCCATTTGTTCCGGTGTGGATTTTCTACAAAAGAATATGTTTTTGCAGAAAATTGCAAAATATTGCAAAAAATAGCAACTGATTTTAGCCAGCTGCAATTGATTTGCTTAAAAAAAGAGGCCAGGTTTTGCGACCTGGCCTCCAAATATGCCATCAGATGCTTTTCTTTTTGGATTCTTTCACCGCGAAATCCACTGCCCGGGCTGTGAGCGCCATGTAAGTAAGCGACGGGTTCACGCACGACGCGGAGGTCATGCACGCGCCATCGGTGACGAATACGTTTTTCACTGCGTGGAGCTGGTTGTTACCATTCAAAACCGAAGTTTTAGGGTCGCGTCCCATGCGAGCGGTACCCATTTCGTGGATGGCCATACCCAGATACGAACCGTTGTCGTAAGTGCGGACGTTTTTGATACCCGATTTTTCGAGCATTTCGGCTGCGTCGTTCATCATGTCCTTCCGCATTTTTTTCTCGTTCTCGCGAAGGTCCGCGTCGAATACCACTGCCGGAATGCCGAATTTGTCCTTTTTCTCTTTATTGAGGTACATGCGGTTTTCGTGGTAAGGCAATGTTTCACCGAAACCGCCGAAACCCATTGTCCAGTTGCCCGGCGTAGTGAGTTCTTCCTTGAAATCGGCGCCAAATGCCAGTTCGGCCACGTTACGCTGCCATCCCTGACGGCTGCCGCCGCCCTGGTACCCGAATCCGCGCAGGTAATCACGTTTGTCGGAGCCAATGTTGCGGTAGCGCGGTACATATATACCGTTCGCGCGGCGGCCGAAGTAGTATTTGTCGAGGTCGCCTTCCCAGGTACCGCTTGCGCCTGTACGGAAGTGGTGGTCC
>CAMLNK010000281.1 GCA_946481035.1 uncultured Dyadobacter sp.
CGATCGACTGCGGCACCTGCGTCGCGTAGCTTGGGCTTTCGTCTTCGATATAGTAATGCTTCAATCCGGCCTTCCGCGCGGCTTTCAAAACGGCCGGAATATCGATTTGCCCCGTGCCTAATGCCACATCGTTCTCTACCGGCGTACCACCCGACATATTACCGACTACGCCTTTTCTCAAATCTTTCATGTGCATGAGTTTGAAACGGTCGGGGTATTTGTTGATGAGCGCAGCAGGGTCCTGTCCGGGGAAGAAGGTCCAAAGCATATCGAGCTCGAAACTGACATATTTCGGATCGGTGTTCTGGATAATATAATCCATGAGTGTGCCGTCGCCGTGCTTCTCGAACTCGTAGCCGTGGTTGTGGTAGCAGAATGTGAGACCGAACTCGTCTTTCAGCTGCTTGCCTATCTTGTTGAAATCGGCTACCGTCTTCTCCGCCATTTCGAGTGTGAAAGGCCCTTTATGCGGCACCCACGCCACCCGCACGAAGCTCGCGCCCAAAGTTTTGGCATTTTCACCTACTTGCTGCGTCTTATTCAGCGCATCGTCGTAGCCCACGCCGAACGACGAGCATTTGATCCCGCGTTCGTCGAGCAGCTTGCGCAGGTCGGCCGCCGTCTTTCCAAACAGGCTCGAAAACTCCATGTCCGTAATTTTCAGCGCCTTGATCGTGTCCAGCGTAGCCGCCGCATCTTTGGAAAGGCTCGTCCTGAACGTGTACGAAACCATTCCCGGCTGATCGGGAAAAAGCGGTTTCCCTTTCTGCGCCGAAGCCGAATATCCGCAAGTCAATGCCGCGAGGAGCGCCGTGTGGAGCGTTAAATGTTTAATTTTCATGAAAAATGGTGGTCAGGTTTGTGAGGTTATGAGTGAATGAATACCTAAAAATTCGGAGATCAATACATTTGACGAAAATTTATGCAGGCGACCCTATACTGCCAACGCACGCTAATCTTATTCTTCCTTTTTCAAAAATGCCTCTGCATATCGCCTCCCCAACTCCCTCGCCGAAGACGCATCGAAATGCGTATCATCGCCCTTGTGCGTCAGGCCCGAAGCCGAGGCCAGGTACACCCGCTTATTAGCTTTGGCATAGTCAGCGATGATTTGATTGACAGCCGCCGCATCCGGATTCTTGCTCACATAAAAATCGCCCAGCGTGCCTACCACGAGCGGTACATTCTCGGTATCGGTATCCCTGCGCAGGCGTTTGAAAAAGTCGGCCAGTTTTGCGGCATATGCATCTTTTTTCTCCGGCGAGCTGTCGGATTCGCCCTGGTGCCAGATAATGCCTTTGATCGTCCCGCGCTTCTGCGCCTCTTTCACGCGGGCCAGCATTTCGTCATAGGCGAAAATGCCCGTTTGCTCGTGTTTGACGCCCGGCTGCCAGTCGTCGATGCCGCTGCCGCCTACCGCGCAGGGAATAAGGCCGATCGGACGGTCGGGATGTTTTTTGAAGACTTCCTGCGCAAAAGTCAGGCCGGGACCAACACCTACCACGGCGGGTTTATCGGCATGAAGCGGATCGGCGGCCATTTTCCATTCATTTTGACGGTTAATAGCCCATATTTTTTGCGAATTCGGTTGCGAAGCAGCGTCTGTCGTCCCCCGGCCCGCCATGTTCGACTGACCGATCAGAAGGTAAAGGTCCATTTTATCAGGGACGGTTTGCCCGAAGGCGGTAGTGGCACCTGCGAACATACCGAGCAGCATTTTTAAGATCTTGTTATTCATCAATTTCATTGGATAAGCATTTCAAAATCATCTGTATCACCAAAAGCAACATGCCCGGAATATTTAACATCCGTGGCAATTATCATCGACACGGAGAAACCGGATTCTGCCCTTTTGCATCGCTTCTTTGCCGAATGCTTCGTTAATTTGCGCCGACAAACTACTATATATGCGCAAAAGCTTCATCCAAACCAAACCCTACCTTGCCCTACTCCTCGCCTGCCCTATTATCGCTATTGTAGCCTGGCTACGGCGCAGCTATGCAGTGGATGTGCAGCTTTACGACACTTATTATGTCCTTCGGATCGACCTCGTGGCGGAGTTTTTAATTATCATCATATTGATTGCCAGCCTGCTATACTGGCTTACACGAAACCGCACCGGCTTCCCGCAGCTGACGGCCGCGCACGTGCTCGCCACCATCGGCATTGCGCTCTACATTGTCAGCGCTACGGGCTACCCGCCCAACAATGTTGTCGATACCTGGAAACCCATGTCGCCGCAACAATACCAGGAGTGGGAGGAGCTGGGCATGCGCTTCCTGATGGCAGTCGTTACATTCGCAGCGTTTCAGATCCTGCTGGTCGTCAATTTGATTGTGAAGTGGATAAAAACCGCCTGATAGTCCAGAAGACCCTCAGGATGGTTTGTTGGCAATAAGGGAAGAAAATGCGGATAGTTTGGCGGCTTTCATTAAAGCCACCAACCAATGAGTCTACCTGTTTTCCTCACACTATCTGTCTTTGTCGGCAGTATTTCCCTGTTAGCTACTTACCTGCAAATCGGCAGGCCGTCCGTACCGCCGCGGGCACAATATTCCATTTTCGGGCCGGATAAATTCCGCGGGGTGCTCTTCTTTCTCGCGTGGGCAATGCCGGTAATGATTTTCTTCGCCGTATGGGCTGTTACCACGGTAGACATCCCCTACCAGGACGATATCGATGCCATTCTCGAATCTACTGCGGCGATTGCGGACGGTCTGAGCACATTTTCGGATTTCTGGTCGGCGCTGTCCCGGCAGGATGATGAGCGACGGATTGTTGTCGTCAGGCTGGTGGCTTACCTGGTGTATTGGGTGAGTGGTGAGGTCGATTTTCGCATTATTGCGCTCGTTGGAATTTGCTCCTATCTGGTATTTCTGAGATTGATCTTTATCTGGTTCAGGTATGAGCCAAATCTTCCGCTGGTGCTGTTCCTGCCGGTCCCCTATGTGCTGTTCTCCAATTTTAACTACCTGGCATTGTACCAGGCAATGGTCCCGCTGCAACACATCGCGGTGTATGTCTGGGGATTTGCAGGTATCTGGCTGGTGACCCGTAACACGTGCAAGGGATTGATTTGCGGGGCGGCTTTGGGCATTCTATCCGTTTATTCGGATGTAACAGGCATATTCATCGGACCGGTGGTTGCCATCATGCTGCTGGCACACCGAAGGTGGCAGGCAGCTATATTCTGGATATTGGTGTTCGGTTTTATCACCATATTTTATTTCAAAGGGCTCTTGGTACCCGATTTCCGTCCGACCTTCACACAAAATTTATCGGCCTGGCCGAACATACTGCTGATAGCCGTTGCCATGCCCGGCATGATCGCCGATGTGTTCCTGGAAGAAAGCGAAACTTCAAGGCTGATTTACGCGAGCATTGCGGGTGTGATAAGCCTTTCGCTTGTCGCGGGCAGCGCATTCCTGTTCGGCCGGAAGCTCATGCGCGCACGGAGCGCCATCACGCCCAACCAGTGGTGGCTTGCAGGCTGCCTGGTGTTTTTACTGATTACCTTTTTTGTCTTCGCGTTTGGGCGGGCTGCCTATGGGCCAAACAGCATTTTGCTCAGCAGGTACAAACATATGTTTACCTTCTGGGCAATATTCAACTATTTGCTCCTGCTCCAACTACCTTTATTGCAGCGTATGCGTGGCCGGTACCTGCTCATGTTGCAAGCTGCCGCATCCATATACTTCGGAGGGAGCTATTTTCAAACCTGGGGCGATATGATCTATTTGCGGAAAACCATTCAAGCAGATGCATATGGCTGGGCAAGAAACCGGGAATTCCCTTCCGCACCCATTTATATATCAGTAAAAAAGACAGTAGATTCTATTTTCGAAAATGCATTAAGAAACAGCGTCTATCAGTTCCCCCATCTTCCTTTCGAACGCCTCCGACAGGCAGAAGTTCGCGGGTCTTCGGAGATCGTGGTCCGGGCAACCGACTTTATTGTTGTAGGCGTCGAGGCACCGGATATTCGCTGTTCGCACGACGATGGCCTGTACCTGATCATCCATTCCGACGACGAAATGCATATGCTACCCATGCGAATGCGCAGGAATTCATTTCTCTGTTTCCTGCGTACTGGCCAATATTACGCCGGGTATTGCGAGTCGATGGCTATGCTGAGGCAATATTTGTCCAAAAACAAAAAGTACAAGCTCACGCTGGGCGTAATCGATGGCCAGAACTGCTATTTACTGACAACCGGAAAAGAGGTTGGCGCCAGTTAAAACATTTTCAAATCAACTTATCCGGCGTAATGGGCAACTCCCTCACCCGCTTTCCGGTTGCATTGAAAACCGCGTTGGCAATGGCTCCCGCGACGCCTACGATGGCGATTTCTCCGAGGCCCTTCGAGCCTATGGGGTTGACGCGTACGTCGGGCTTATCGATGTAATATACTTCAATAGCCGGTACATCGGCGTGAACCGGGATGTGGTAATTGGCAAAATCGGTAGTGACATAGCGGCCGAAGCGGTGGTCCATCTCGGAATGCTCCATCAGCGCCATTCCGATGCCACCGACAATGCCTCCGATCGACTGGCTGCGGGCGGTTTTAGGGTTGATGATCGCGCCCACGTCCGCACACGTAACGACGCGTGTCACACGCACCTCGCCCGTGAACACGCTCACCTGTACCTCCACGAAATGGCAGCCAAACGAATACATCGAGTACTGGTCGCGCTCCGCCCCGGATTTCGACTCTTCCGTTACTTCCAGTTCTTTTAATTGATGGTGTTTCAAAATGTCGGAATAGCTAACCCCCTCTTTATCTGCGGCAGAACCAAAAACCTGACCATCCCTGACCACAACCTGATTTCCCGACTTAAACCGCCCGGGCATTTCACCCGCCAGCACAACCAACTTGTTCTTCAACGCCTCGCAAGCCACATGCACCGCCGAACCCACGCTCGGTATCGTCGACGAACCATTCTGGCCGGGCGCGTCGGGCAGGGCGGAATGCCCGAGATCGAAACGTACTTTTTTGGGACTGATACCTAAAACATTGGCAGCAATGCGCGTCATCGCCGTACCGGTGCCGGGGCCGATGTCCATAGTTGCACTTTGCACGATTACCGAGCCGTCGGCCATCATCACAGCCCGTGCTTTGGACGGATGCCGGTGAAAACCATACAGGCTCGAAGCCATTCCGTAACCCACCAGCATGCCATTCTGCGTCACCGACCGCGGTGCCTGCATGCGGCTTTTCCAGCCGAATTTTTCAGCGCCCAGCCCGTAGCATTCCCGCAGCGACTTCGCCGACCACGGCAGGTTTCTTTCGGGGTCGGATTCAGCGTAATTTTTCAGCCGGAATTCCAGCGGGTCCATTTTTAATGCAAATGCAAGCTCATCCATTGCCGATTCCAAAGCGAACATCCCGGTAGCATCGCCCGGCCCGCGCATCCAGGTAGGCGTGTTCACGTCGAGCGGCAGCAGGCGGTAGCGCGTGGCCACATACGGGCACGCATACAGCGCCCGCGACGCGAGCACGGTGCGTTCCAAATGCTCCTCGTAAGTGGATGTCTGGCCGGTTCCTTCATGCACAATGCCCGTCAACCGGCCGTCTGCGGAAGCTCCTAACCGGAGTTTTTGTACCGTATAGGGCCTGTAACCCACGGAAGTGAACATCTGCTCCCGGCCCAGGGCCAGCTTCACAGGACGCTTCACCTGCCTGGCCGCCATTACCGCGGCCATGGTGTGCGGCCATACCCGAATGCCGGATCCAAAGGCACCACCGATGTACTTTGCCACTACCTGCACATTCTCCCTGGGCAGTTTGAATGCCTGCGCCAGTTGCCCTTGCGCAGATTTCACGCCCTGGTTTTTGTCATAAACAGTCAGCTTGTCGTCCGCTTCCCAAACCGCGATAATCGCGTGCGGTTCCATCGGCTGGTGATGTTGGGTGGGAATGGTGTATTCGGCTTCGATCGTAAACTTCGCATTGTTTAAAGCCGTCGCGTCGCCGCGCTCGTAATCCTGAAATGGCGAGTTTTTGGACCGCTGGACACTCAGCGCGATGCCGGCTTTGCCTGTATTT
>CAMLNK010000282.1 GCA_946481035.1 uncultured Dyadobacter sp.
CTTTGATCACAACCCTCGTTAGCGTTATCGCATTGACCAGTTCAGTTGCATTTGCGGACGACAATAAATCAGCCAATACAATCAAAAACACGTTGCCTGCTTCAACACCCGCTATTGAGACACCGGCACCACCGAAAGCGACGAAAGTGAACCCATATAATACGCACACACCGGCTCAGAAAGCAGCCATTGTGGAGCTCAAAACGACAAAATAGGTTTTAGTAAAAATTGAAAAGGTGAAATTGAGATGTTAAAAAGGAGGGCACTTGCACCTCCTTTTTTTATGCCTTTTCATCGGCTAAACTACGCCGCAGCAAATGGCGCGCTTCTTTTCTGCGCCGACCGCCCGGCACCGTATTTGTCGAAGTAAATATTACTGGCGGCGAGTAGCAGAAGCCCGAGGCAAAATTGCAGGTAGGAGAACTGCATCAGCACCCGCGACCAACCCAGGTCCTTCATAAAAAACTCTTTGTAGAGCAGCAGCGCCACGCTCCCCATATAGCCGATACTTTCGCAGATGTACACAAAGTACCCCGCATTGGCCTTGATACGGAACAATGCGATCATCCGCTCGAAAACGACGGTTTGCAGCACCGTATAAGCGAGGAACAACCCTAATCCGACCAGCAGCATCCAGTAAAAGCCGCTGATAACCGATTTTTCGAACAGTAACGTGCCGACGCCGATCAGTACAATGCCCCCGAAAAGAATGAGATAGGTAAGCTTGAATCCCGTGTGATTGTCGCGCACGAATGCAAGCGCCCCGATGATCACCAGCACCACAATACCCGTGATCATTTCAGTGGTCGTAAGTACGCTGCTACCCCAATGCGAGTCAATTTCGTTCCAGATTTCAATCGTGAAATTGTCGCGAAAATCGCGCACGACCACGAGCGTAGCGTAGAAAATAACCAGGCAGACGATCGGAAAGCCGAATTGCCGCATTACCAGCCGCTTGTCCTCGCTCGTCATGGGCACGCGCTCCGTGCGCAAGGCAATGTCCTCCGCCGTTGGTTTCGGGATCACCGAAAGCATCCACACGAACATCAGGAACAGCGGCAGGAAAAGTAAGCCCATAAAAAACGGCATCCAGAACTCCGAGATGCCGGGAAATATACCGTGGACTTCTATGTAGGTCGTCTTGAGAATGCCCGACGCCACCACCACACTGATATTGAGCCCCATCGCCAGCATTTCCGTGAACCGGCGCCCTTCCAGGAAACTGAATACCACACCATAGACCATCCCGAGCGGAAGGCCATTCATAAAAAGGAATACAAAATTGTAAGGATAAGGCACCATGCCGAAGAACAGCAGCGCAAGCTCCGCGACCAGGATCAGCCCGATCACCAGCTTCACCCGCGCATTGTGTTTCAGTTCCGAAATCACTTTGATACCCGCAAACTTCGAAAGCGTGTAACCCGCCACCTGCGAAATGATCAGGATCGCCTTGTAGCTCACCTCGCCGAGTTCGAGCCCCTGGTAGAGCCCGGCATTGAACGGCTTGCGAAAAGCATACATGCAGAAATAAGCCCCGAATGAAGCGAAAACAGCCCAAATGATAAAAAACGTATTCGATCGCGAAAGTGCTTCTTTCAGGCGCATATGGTTAAGTGTTGAGTTTTCTATACCAAAACCGAAGCCGTTTCGATGGCTTTCTCCAGAATCTGCAATGCTTCCGTCAGTTGTTCGCGGGTGATAATGAGCGGCGGCGAAAGCTGCACCACATTTCCCTGCGACACTTTGAAGCTCAAACCGTTTTTCAGACATTCATACATGACCAACTCCGCTTCCGGCACCGCCTTTTCCTTCGTTTCGCGGTCTTTCACCAGTTCCACCCCCCATAAAAGCCCGATTCCGCGGATTTCGCCAATGAGCGGATATTTTGCTTTCAGTTTTTCGAGCTCTTTTCGCATGAACTCCGCATCCGCATTCACTTTTGCGAGTAGGTCGTTTTGCTCGATAAAATCCAGCATGGCCAACGCCGCCACGCTCCCAAGCGGACTTTTTTCATGGGTAAAATGGCCGAGTGAAACGCTTTGCGCCACATTATAACTATCCCGTGCCACAATGGCGGCCATCGGCATTACCCCGCCTCCGAGCCCTTTGCCCAGACAAACGATATCCGGCTCGAAACCGTAATGCTCAAATGCGAACATCCTGCCCGTGCGTCCGAATGCAATGGGTATTTCGTCGAGAATGAGGAGTACTTTATGTTTGGTACAAATCTCGCGCACGCGCTTCCAGTAAGCCTGCGAGGGAATTTGCACGTCGGTATTGCGAATCGTTTCAATCACAAAAGCGCCAATATCACCCTCTTTTTCAATTACATATTCGAGATAATCGGCATAAGGAATGTCGCCATTACCGGCTGCGGTAAATGGACCGCGATAGGTCATCGGCGGCGGAATGCGCTCCACGCCGGGCATCAATGGCCCCATATCTTTCCGGAAATCGAGCTCGCCGCCTGCGGAAATGGCATCGAGCGAAGCGCCGTGAAAGGAATCCCAGAGTGATACGACTTTATGTTTGCCCGTTACAATGCGGGCGAGTTTCAAAGCCATACTAATGGCCGAGGTACCTCCGGGCGCGAAAAGCACGCGATTGAGATCGCCGGGCATGAGTCTGCCGAGCTTTTTGGCCAGTTCAATGGCCGGTATATTGGTATATCTGCGTGGCGAAAACGGCAGAATATCCATTTGCTCTTTCAGCTTTTCGATCACATATGGATGCCGATAACCGAGCTGATGCACATTGTTGCCGTGAAAATCCATGTAGCGCTTCCCCTGCACGTCGGTCAGGTAAATGCCCTCACACGAGGCGAGCACGTCCAGGCAGGGCGTGGAAAGCGACTGATGCAGAAAATACTCCGCATCCTCATGCAGGTAGCCGGATGTTTCGGGGTCGCTGATGACCGCATACCAGTCCTGGCGCGCGGATGATAAGTTAATGTCGCCTTCCGTTCGGTTATGTACAGCTGCCATGCGCAGGGTTCAGGGTTAAATGCTTCGAACCAATTTAAGGTTTTTCGCCGAGCCAGAGGTTCTTAGGCTCATCCAATCCATTGAAAACGGGTTTCACGGGGCGACCGATCCACGCATAGGGCTGCTCTACACCCAAGGCAAATGCGATCGTGGAAGCGAGGTCGTAAGTGTAAACTTGCTGTTGTATTGAATAACCTTTCTTCACACCTGCACCATAAAATACGCCCGCTATCTCTGCTTCCTGCGGCGTAGCACCGCCGTGCCCCTTACCAATCCCACCATGATCGGCCCAGAGGATTACCAGCGTGCTTTCTTCAATACCGGCATCTTTAATGCCCGCCAGAATTTTACCAACCAGCGAATCCGCCTTCGCAACGGACTGGTAATACTGCTACGAACCGTGCCCGTCGTGGTGACCGGCGTGGTCCACGTGATCGAAATGCACGAAGCCCAGTACAGGTTTTTTGTTTTTGAGATACTGAATGAAATCGGTAGCGGTAGAATCTTCCGTCGAGAAATGCTTATCGTAATTCACGGCATTCTTTTGGAATAGCCTCCCAAAACCGCCCCAATGGTACACCGTACCGATTTCCGCATTGGGTTTGGCTTTGCGCAATATGCTGAAAATTGTCGGGAAACGGCCGTCGGCTTCCTGCGCAATGGGCGGGAGCGTGTGTTTGTTCAGTTCCCAATCGTTATTGATAATGCCATGCTGCTCCGGGCCCGCGCCCATGATCATCGACGCCCAGTTCTGGCTGCTTGCGGAAGTAAGCACCGTGCGCACATTCCACTTTACGGCGCCACCCGCTACCATCCGGTCGATGTTCGGCGTTTGGGCTTGTTTGATACCGTCGGGACTCAGGCCATCGACGCCGATCACGATCACGTGTTCGATACGCGCCGGCTTTTTGTCCAATCGTGAATGAAATGCGGCCAGTGTCAGCGAAACCGCCGCCAGCGCGCAGGAAATTTTAGCAAGCATATATATCAGAATTTAGGATCTGTAAGTTCCGCCAACTACTTCGTCGCAAAGGCCAAACGACAGGGTCATGCCGTTTCCGCCCAGGCCATTAATGATCGTCACGCCGCTTTCGGGCTTCAATACAATCTCAGTGGCCCCATTGGTCATTTTGGGATAGATCCCGTGCCAGCTCTGGAACACTTTCGGCGATTTGAACTGCGCGAATGTACCCAGGTAATCCAGGATCATGGTATTGATAAATTCCCGGTCGAACGGGTCGAAAGTAAGCGCATATTCATGCGAATCACCGATGGTAATCTCGCCCAGGCCGTTTTGTGAGGCCATTACGTGAATACCCCATTTCAGATATTCGGCATATTCACGCTCATACCTGGCTTTCAAGCCAGGCAACGAAGCCGCCGCCTTAAACCCGTGGTAATGAATGAAAGACAACCCTCCGCACAGCGCGGGACCAATGCGCCAGTCGCCGGGCTGCGCTTCGAGGCGCATCATCTGCAACTTGCATTTGGTCATCGGCGCCGCCGAAAATTGCTCGGGATAAAGGGTCTCGAAATCCTGACCGCTGCAAACGAAAATCTCGTCCGCCGACCAGCTTTTTGAACCTGAAAACACAGCAGGGTATGCTACTTTTGAAATAGCAGTATCCCATATAAATGTAATGCCCAATGCAGCCGTAAGGTAACCCGGCATGGCCGCAATAGCCTCACGCGGGTCGACGATCATTTCATCCGCCGAATATAGCGAGCCCAGCAACCCGTCGGGATTCACCGCGGGCGATTTAGCCAGCGTTTCTCCGGCATTCAGGAAACTGACCGGCCGGTACGGACTCACCTCCACAAACTGCTGGATCACTTCCAGTTCATCCTGCTGGTAAGCCATATGCAGGCTCCCCGCTTCCTGCGACCAGCATTTCGCTCCCGCAAGCATTTCTTTCCAGATACTTTTGGCATGCAATGCCCTTTCATATAATGTACCCTCCGGCTGACCGATCGGCCATACCATCCCGAAATTGCGAATAGACGCGCCTACCGCCTTCGAGGAACGCTCGATAACCGTTACCTGATAACCTCTTATGGCCAAAGCCCTTGCCGTTGCCAGCCCCACTATCCCCGCGCCAATGACAATCGCAGATTTGCTCATGCTTTTCAATCCGATATGAATGTGAGTGAATTAACCTTTGACAGCCATTTCGTGGCTTGCCGAGATAATGCCCGGCACCTCCGCAATGTCGTCGATGATATGCGTGGGCCTGTAAGGCAGCAGCTCTTCGCGGGTAAATGCGCCGGTAGTAACCCCGATCACATATTTGCAGCCCGCATTAATTCCTTCATTAATATCGACTTCGGTATCACCTACTTTGGCAATGCGTTCCGCCGATTCGACGCCCAGCTCGGCCATGATCTTGCGGATCATATCCGGATAGGGCCGCCCGAAAGACACTTCATCGCTGGCTACCAGGCAATCGATCCGGCCTTCCCAGCCCAGCCTGCTTACGATCACGTCGGCGATGTCGCGGGAGAAACCCGTATTCAATGCAATTTTAATCCCCTCTTCACGCAGCGCACTGAAAGTTTCCTCTACATTCGGCAGCGGAGCGATTTCGGTGGTTGTTTTGTAAAAATCGATCATCCCCTTCACAAAATGCGTGTGAATGGCATCCACGAGCTCTTCCGTGATCTTCGATTTATCGGACTCGCGCACTTCGAGCATCATTTTAATCGCCAGTGGCTTCTCATAGCCCATGAGCGGGTTCACATGCTCGATCGCGATCTCATATCCCTGCGACGCCATGGCCTGCTGAAACGCGATCCCTACAAAATTTTTATCCTTGACAGTCGTACCTGCCATATCGAAAACTACCAGTTCTATCGACATCTCATTGGGTATAATTGGTGAACTAATACTAAACTTTTTCGCAATCATCGTCCGCGTTCCGCCGGGGAAGTTTTCCAGATCGAAATGTTTAGTTAAATTTAACTTTAACACTTCCCACAGTCGGAGCTAATCTTGATTTACAGATGAAAAATATCGTAAAATCTTTTAACGCACAAGGAAAAGTTAACTAA
>CAMLNK010000283.1 GCA_946481035.1 uncultured Dyadobacter sp.
GAAGCAGGTTATTCACCTGAGATATTTATGGTTTTTTTAAAAGACGTAGTCATTTTTGGCTATCAGCTCGTCGGCGATGCGGCGGCGTGCGTCTTTGAGGTTCATGGGTTCAATTTTCGTAAATCTTTTCAGTCCCATCAGCATTACACGGAGCTCATCGCTTTCCGCAAAGCTGGTAATCGCAGCGCGACCGGCATTGTTTGCTTTTTCAACGGCGCGGTTGAGGTAAATAAGCGCTATATCCTTATGCGATGCACTCGCCGCTTCACCCAGCAACCCGATTCGCTTCTCCACCCTTAGTAACACCGATTCGGCTACATAAATTTCAATTACCATGTCGGCAATATTCATGATAATCTCCTGTTCCTCAGAAAGTTTCATCATAAATTTCTGAACCGCGGCTCCGGCAATCATCAATGCAGCCTTTTTCAGGTTTTTGATCACCTTTTTCTCCGCCGCGAACAAAGTTTCGTCCTCGTCGGAGCTGAAATCGGGGATCGACAAAATTTCTTTGCCTACTGCCGCCGCCGGCCCCATCAGGTTAAGCTGGCCTTTCATGGCGCGTTTCAGCAGCATATCTACCACCAGCAGCCGGTTAATTTCGTTGGTACCTTCAAAAATCCGGTTGATCCGGCTATCACGATAGGCGCGATCCATCGGTGCATCGGCCGAAAAACCCATCCCCCCATACACCTGTACACCTTCATCCACCACATAATCCAGCACTTCCGACCCATGCACTTTCATGATCGCGCACTCAATCGCAAATTCTTCCAGGGCCTTCAATTTCGCTTCGGCATCGTTCATTCCCTTCTCCTTGAAGGCCTGGATGAGATCATCTATATTTTGCCCGACACGGTAAGCCGCCGACTCTGTCGCGAACATTCCTACCGCCATTTCGGCGAGTTTGTGCTTGATAGCGCCGAAATTGGCGATCGCAGTGCCGAACTGCTTGCGTTCGTTGGCATACTGTATCGCCTGCGACGCCACGCGTTTGGAACCACCCAGGGCTGCCGCCGAGAGCTTGATCCGGCCGACATTGAGGATATTAACCGCTATTTTAAACCCGTTACCACGCTCTGAAAGCATATTTTCAACCGGTACCAGGCAATCGTTGAAAAACAATTGCCGCGTATCCGAACCCTTGATGCCCATTTTGTGCTCGGGCTCGTTCATGGTAATGCCGCCAAACGACTTTTCGATCACGAATGCGGTCAGGTTTTTATCGGTTTCGCCATTCTCTTCAATTTTGACAAACACAATAAACACATCCGCAAAACCGCCGTTGGTGATCCACATTTTCTGGCCATTCACCACATAATGCTTCCCGTCGGCACTCAGTTTGGCCTTTGTTTTACCTGAATTAGCGTCGGAACCCGAATCGGGCTCGGTGAGACAGTAGGCTGCTTTCCATTCGCCGGAAGCGAGTTTGGGCAGATATTTTCGCTTTTGCTCCTCATTACCATAGTAAAGAATAGGTAACGTGCCAATGCCTGTATGCGCCGATAACGCCACTGAAAACGAATTACCGGCTCCCGTCGCTTCCGCCACGAGCATGGAGGTATTGAAATTCATTCCAAAACCGCCGAATTCCTCCGGAACCGCAGTTCCCAGCAAACCCAGCTCGCCGGCTTTGTCCATCAGGCCCGAAATCAGTGCCGGACTTTTGGCATGGTCGATTTCATCCAGGTGCGGCCACACTTCCTTCGAAAGGAAATCGCGGCACGTGTCAGCGATCATGCGCTGTTCCTCATTGAATTCTTCCGGGATGAAAATCTGGTTGGCGAGGGTTTCCTTGATCAGAAATTCACCTCCTTTAATGGACGTCTGGTTTACTGCTGCAACGGACATATGAATGCGGGTTAGTCGGGAAACATGTTGAGTATGCTTGCATACCATTACAGGTTAATGCAAATATAGGTCATAAAAATTATTATGCAAGCATACTATTATCAAAAATAAATGAAAATGGCCGCCAAATAGGCAGCCATGAACAGTTACAGACGCATTTGCCCCGCTATTTCTTGAAAACCTTGAACTGCTTTAAAAACTCTCCGTTGTTTTCGACCCGGATAAAATAAATACCCGCCGGGAGGCCGAAAGCGTCCAGATCCAGGTTTGCCAATGCATCCGAAACCTTCACCAGCGAACTGGCAATCGGGATTCTTTTACCGGCAACAGTTACAATTTCCCAGGTCAGGTTATCGCCCGGCTGGTATTCCGGCAATTTGATATTGACAATACTTTCCACCGGATTGGGATAAAACGCCCAGTCCTCCATGTTCTTGGTGATATCCACCTTGTCGCCCGCCGAAATGCCGAACTCGATGGAGTTGGTGACAACGGCGGAATCTTCTTTAAATGCGGTAACCGTCAAAGTATACCTGCCCACATAAGGCGCAAAGCCGGAGGCATCTTCATATAATGCATATGGGAAGATCGACGTCGTTGCTTTCCTGCGATACGGGCCGTTCAAGTCAAATGAAACTTTATCATACTCGAAATTTCCGTACGCGTACATATTTAGTTTCGCCGGCAGCGAATCATGCGGGATCACATCATCGCCCGACAATTTCCGGATCACGCGCTGGTCCACCTTGCTGCCTCCCTGCACCAGTTCGAAACGGAGCTCAGGAATTTGCACCAGCAGCACCAGCGGGATTTCCACGTATGCGCCCGCATTATCGTACGCTCGGATGATGAGCCGGTATTCACCTTCTTCCGTAGGCGTTCCCGAAAACTCATTGAGCGCAAAAGAGAGCCACGAAGGACGGTTCTGCACAGTAACCGATGAAATATAACCATCCGCGTCGCCGAAAATGTTGGTAGGCAGAATAAAGTTGAACGGCATATTGATCTGCGCGTATTTCACGGGCAATCCGCTGGTAGCAAATGGCGGCGAATTCAGGAACTGCGGCTCCACGACCTTAACCGTGAAGTAGGTTTCCACAAATGCATTCAAATCGTCATAAGCTTTGAGGATAATGCGATAATCGCCCAGCCGCGTCGGCGTTCCGCTGAGTATGCCGTTCGAAAACGTCAGCCAGGAAGGCAACTCGCTGGCTTCCACTTTGGTAATGCTCCCATCGGGGTCAACAAATGCCGTTTTAGGAATTGTAATGGTAAATGGCTTATCCACTGCCACCATCTGGTTCGAGAAATTGGCGTCGACGGTCGGCGGTTTGTTGGCATTCTCGCGCGTATCCACACGAATGGTAAAAAACGCCTCGGCCGAACCGCCCTCATCATCGATCCCCTTTACGGAAATGCGGTAGTCGCCAAGCACCGTCGGCCTCCCCCGCAACACGCCGTTTTCGTAGCGCAGCCACGCGGGTAGCGCGCCCACTTCCACACGCACGACTTTGCCGTCCACGTCCGAGAAAGTGTCAATTGGAAGCCGGTACTCGAAATCCCTGTTTACAGGAATAATCTGCATCGGCACCGGCCTGAATACGTAAGGCATGTAGTTGGACGCATCTTCCCAATAGCTGGGCGATAAAATGTCCTCGATCAGACGAATGCGGACCGGCCGAGGTTTTGCCGGATCGGCGTAGGCACGTTTGGCCCATTCATCGTAAATCACACCCTGCGCACCGCCTTTCTCGGTAGCGGCCGACAAGCGGTACGACACCGAATCGGCATAGACGATCGGCGTCATGGGTTTGTTCAGCCATGAGGCTGATCCTTGCCGTAAGAAACCCTCCGCACGCGCCATCTGCTCTTTCTGTGAGATTACCACAGCCACCACATTGGCCCCGTGCTCGAAATTCTCGTTAATCTGCTTCATATGGGCATTATTATCGAGGTAGGAACTCACAAAGAGCTCGTTCGCCGTAATAAAACCCGCAGGCGCATCACTTTTTACAATATCCACCGACCACCGGTGATCGGTGCTGGCCAGGTTGTCGTTGACCTTGATCCCGTCTGTCTTTTGGTTGAGGTCGCGGAAGCCCAACGTCCCACGCGTTGCGGATTGCGAATCGAATACCGACCCGTAATCCGACACATATTTAATCCCCGGATCAATGCTTTTTACTGCGGTCACCATTTGCTCGGTAAACCGTTTGAGCATCATGTGGCGGTAGATGTACCAATCCTTTCCATAACGCTGGCGGAAGGAAAGATTAGGCTCCCAGGCCGTAGCCGGCGGGTTGGCCTCGTCGAACGACTTGAAAGTCATCCCCCAGAGAAAGTTGATCCGTTCGAGTTTTTTGTATTTTCCTTGCACAAAATCCTTAAAACCCTTCACCATCGAAGGCGAATAATCGTAAACAGCCGCATTTTCCTTGCCATTTTCGATCAGACTGCCCGTATACTCCCCTTCCTGCGTGCCCGTGCAGGTGACCGACACGTAAAGCAGTTTTTTGCCCGTCTGCAAATATTTGTAGCGGTTCACTACTTCTTTCACGAAGGCAACCCCCTTATCGAGAATGGGCTGGTTATCGAATCCAAAGAAGGTATCTCCGTAACCGCTGTTCAATGGCTTGTTGGAATGGCTGAACTGGCTGTCGGAAACGTCCCAGAAGCCTTTGATACGCGTACTATGGCGGCCGAGGTGAATGCGCAATGCAACTTTCATGCCCAGGTCCGTCGCGATTTTGATCTGCTGGTCGTACTTAGCCCACTGCGGTGTTTCGGTAGGCGAGCTGAAATAGACCTTGTCCCACGGAATGGTAATGTAAACCGCATTGAGCCCGAAATCCTTTGCGGAGCGGATCAGGTCCGGTTCCGGGCCGATGTCGCCCGGGTCGGTCAGGTTGAGGAGCATCAGCGCCAGATAGCGTTGGTTATCTGTTTCGGTGGTTCTTTGCTGATTTTGCCCTGAAACACGGCCAGCCATTACCAGCATGGTCAGTAACAAAGCAATACGGGTCAAAAACTTAAACGCGCACGTAAAATTGAGCATACTAACGGGTTTTGTCAATTAATTCGATCCACTCATTATATCCGTTTTCCACATTGAACCGGCTCGCTACTTCGATGCTCCGGGCACTGTCGATTTTCGTTTCGCCACTCATCACCGACCGCATCGCCGTGACCATTTGCCTGACGCTCAGATCGTCGGTAACAACCCCCATTCCATCTTTTACAAACTCGGAAACACCTCCGGAAGGAAATGCCACAATAGGCTTACCAAGCAACGCGGCTTCTATCATCACCAGTGGGAAAGGATCCTGCCGTGAGGTCAGCAAAAAACCATTTCCCATATTAAGATAGGCATAATAATCTTCTTTTTGCTTGCCGGTCAGATGAATTCTGGTCGCCGATGTGTTGTTGGCGCAGCGTTGCTCGGTATAATACACCAATCCGTCGTCGATCGTTGCACCTACCCACACCAGATGCACACGCGGATCGTCCATTTCTGCCGCAATATCCGGCAACATATCGAAGCCCTTCCGCTCGGAAGTCATTCCCGACAATATCCACACAAATGCATCGGCCGGGATACCCAGTTTCTGCCGGAGCTCTGCCGATCGGGCGTCATCCTTTTTTACCAGAGAAGGATCTATAAACGAATAAAGTAACCCTACATTTTTCCCTCCGGCGTCTTTCAACGAATCACAGGTGGTTTGGGAACATCCAATCAGCAACTCCGAGTAATCCACGATACTTTTGAAATCGGGCGCGCTCAGGTACGCGTACGTGAGCGGCATTTCGTGAAAATGGGTGATTACCTTAATCCCAAACTCCTTGGCCACCACGATCGTCTCGGGAATCATGGTCGTATTCACATACCAGAAATCCGCATTGAAGCTCTTAGCGAGCTTTCTTAATGCCCGGAGTGTGGGGTTAATGCCGAGGTGAAAGGAAATTTTCTCGATCGTATTGAATTTGCGCGGGGCAATGTGGACGGGAATGTCCTGGGGAAACTCGGTGAGCAATTCGCCGTTCGCGAAACTGACGATACCGACGTCGAACCGCGAGCGGTCTATTTTTTTCAAAATGTATAACAGCATCATTTCTGATCCCGTCCGTGTGGCATAGGGCGTAAAAAAGAGGATTCTTTTCTTGGATTGATTCATG
>CAMLNK010000284.1 GCA_946481035.1 uncultured Dyadobacter sp.
TACCGGCCTCATTATCAAGCTGGACCCGATCGCGATCATGAAGATTTACGTCGATGATCTGAAAGAGAAGCGTGAGAAAATGCAGGGGCAGATCAATACGCTGGCCGGTCAGTTGGTGAAGCTCAACAAGAATATCAACGAAAACAACGAGCGCATTAAGCAGAAGTTTGCGGAAGCCAACAAGGCAAGTACCATGCTGGACCGCCCGGGTATGAAGGAAACCGCATCGCTGGCGACCATCGAAGGGGCGGGTTTGCAGGAAATGAACGAGAAGCTTCTCCCCTTGCAGCGGAATATGAAGACTGTGCTGGAATTTATGGAAAAAGTAAACAAGAGCGCAGATTACATTATTAAAGAGACTGAAATTAAAGTTAAACTCAAAGAGGCTGAGTATAGAATTGTAAAAGAAAGCTCCAATGCATTGCGTACGGCAATCAGCATTTTCAAAGGTAATCCTGACAAGAAGTTCTATTTCGACGAGTCGATGGAATACATTCAGGATGATATGAGCCAGAAACTGGGCGAAATGAAACGTGCAATGGATTTGTCTCTGGACTTTATCAACGGCGTGGATGTGCAGAATGGTCTGCTTTCCGACAAAGGCCAGGCCATGCTGGAAGCTTACAATTCGGGCCAGTTCAAACTGATCCAGTTGGATTCGCCGGCGCCCGCTACCCGTTCGATAGAAACGCCGAAAGATTCGAGCTACAAAGGCCTACTGGATTGATAATTCTTCATTTATTCGCTTCATATTTCTCATTTTACACATCATAACTACATGAAAAGACTAACAGTTGCCGGCCGGTTGATCATCACCGCGCTCATTTTGGGGGCCATATTCGTTGGGTACAAGTACCTCGGCGGAGAGAAAGCCATGAACCAAATGGCGGAAGATCAGGCAAAAAGCCCTCAGACAGAAGCCACAACCGACGAGGCAGAAAGCACTGCGTCGGATCCGGGCACTTCATCGAACAGCGAAGCCACCGCGGCTGGCGGGAGCGCATTTACGTACACGTCGCCCGCGCCTGTGGACGGGAAGTTGAAGGGCGTCGTCGAGCTCGGTGCCAGCGGCTTCAATTCATTTATCATTACTGTCGACAAGGATAAACGCTGGAAACTCGAAAAGTCAGAATTCGGAAACAGCCTCGTAACAGAGAATATGGCCACCGACGAAGATGTACGCATTGGTTTGAAAAAGTACATCGGTACTATGCTGGACTTCGGTGTGGGCAGCAAAGACATCCATTTTGTGGTGAGCTCGGGGGCTGCGAAAGCCGAAGTAACGACTAAAATTACCCGTGTTTTGAAGTCGCTCGGTTACGTTGTAAACCAGGTAACTGCCGAGCAGGAAGGCCAGCTCGCGCTGAAATCGGTACTGCCTGCCGAATATGCTGACAAAGCATTCGTGGTGGACATTGGCTCAGGTAACACCAAGATCTCCTGGATCGACGGTGGTAAAATTTCAGCGCTGGAATCCTACGGAGCGAAATACTTCCAGGACGGAACCGACGATTCGAAAGTTTACCAGGAAGTAAGCGCCAAGGCGAAACAAGTACCTGCCAACCTGCGCAATACATGCTTCATTATCGGCGGAGTACCTTTCGAAATGGCGAAAGAAGTGCGCAAAGGCAAGGAACGTTACACCACATTGAGCGCTCCCCTGGCCTACTCCAAACTGACCAACGCCAAATCCAAAGCGGGAGTTAACATTTATAAAGCCGTAACCGACGCCACAGGCTGCCAGCAATTCGTTTTCGACTGGGACGCTAATTTTACGATCGGTTTTTTGTTGGGACTATGATGTAGGGAGGAAAGGGAGGATGGAAGAAAGGGAGGAAGTAAATCCCTACTCCATTTTCCCTTCCCCCTTCCTCCTTCCTCCTTGCTCCCTTCCTCCCTTCCTCCCTTCCTCCCTTCCTCCCTTTCCTCCCACTGACTAACATGACGCTACAACAATTCTTCGCCTCCGTTTCCTCTAACCCCTGGCCTGCCGTAGTTTACTTTTTGATACTGCCATTTACGGCGTGGGTGGTGGGTATGGCTGCGGATGGGAGCCGGGATATTAAATTTTGGAGCATCATTTACGCCGTCCTGGTTTACGCGGTTTGCATTCCCGGGATTTTTGCCGTTACCCTCAATATCTACCTTTTCCTCTTCGAACGCCAGAGCATCTGGCAAGCCAGCATCGTTTTGCAGTATTTGCCCATCATTTCCATGGCGATTACACTGATGCTGATCAAAAGCAAGATTCCTTTCTCCCTGATTCCCGGTTTTGGGAAAATTTCGGGATTTCTTACCTTAATCGCCGCGCTCATCGGCGTGATGTGGTTTTTCGACAGAATCCACTTAGTAGCATTCACTTACGTTCCATTTTCGGTCATTTTAATCGGTTTTGTACTCACTCTGCTAGCCATCAGGTTTGCATGGAGCAAATTGTTCTGAACAACGGCACGTATATTCAAATCTCCGTCAGCGACGAGCAGAAGCTTTTCGCCCGTCAGCTGGTAAACCACTCGATAATTCATCATCACATCTCGAACATTTGGGATAAGAGTGAAGACCGCCTCGCGCAGACCCGCATGATGCGGTTCACGGGTACTTTGGGCGAAATCGTCTTCGCCGACTGTTACCATCTACCCCGCCCCGCCCGCTCCTTTGGCGCCACCGACGGCCAGGACTGGGGCCAGGATTTCCTCGTCCGCTCCGATGCCGAGGACTTCGCCGTCGACATTAAATCCATGAAGCGCCGCTCCGGCACCCTCGCCGGCGACTACGTTTTGAATATTCCTTCCTCACAGCTTCACAAACCCGGTTCTAAGACTTCGCATTACTTCTGCATTTCATTCCACCAGTCCGAAACCGAGGGCACCATTGCCTCATTGCTCGGATTTATTGACAAACAGGCCTTGGAAAATGGCGAGATCGGAACGCTATTCCGCGCAGGTACAAAGCGAACCAGAGCAGACGGAAGTGCATTTACCTTCAATGAATCGACCTATGAAGTACTGTTTTCCGACATTGCGCCGCCGGTGGTAACTAATTCGCTCCGGAGGATAAAGGGATTCAGATTGTGTGAATTGAAATGACTAGCTTTTGTTCGTAAATTTGAACAACACTCCATCATTTACTGCAAATTATGAAAGCTACGAAAGATCCAAAAGTAAAATTGACGCTGACGTTGAAGAAGTCTGCCGTTGAAAATGCAAAGGAATACGCCGGGAAGCATCACACTTCTTTATCCTTTTTGGTTGAAGAGTACCTTGACCGATTTCAAGAGCCCAAACATGACGGCAAACGCAATGCCGAAATTATCAATAGCATGTTTGGCTTTCTCAAAGACAGTCCAATGGCCAACATGACCGATCGGGAAATCAAGGACATGATGATGAAAGACAAATATGGCTTATGAGACTGTTTCTCGACACTAATGTGCTCGTAGACCATGCTTTAATTCGGAAAACTGGTCAGCCATTCGAAGCTGAAATCATACTAGAATGGGCAGCCTACAACGAAATTCCAATGTTCGTCTCGCCAGGCTGCATTTATACATTTGTATATCTTTTGCAAAAAAACGGGATCAGGAAGGAAGCATTGAAACAACAGCTGTGTTCTTATCTTGAAGTTCTAAATATTTCGCATATTGATACCCAATGCTTTACCGATGGCTTAAAATTTGATTTCACCGATATTGAAGATTCGTTTCAGTATTTTTCTGCATTGAAGTCGAACTGCGATTTCCTTCTTACTACCAATCTAACCGACTACCGTTGCGTACACAATGCGAACATTACAGTAACTTCGCCTCACAATTTTCTGACCACAGTCCTCAAAAAGCAAAAAGGCATCGACTTTTAAATGGCTTCACAAACACGCACGTATGCGCGCAAAAAATTGCTGGGCCAGGTTTATACGCCTCTCCATATTGTGGAGAAAATATTGCGGCATTCCGGCTTTTATGAGGCCGATTTGACTGGAAAACGCATCCTCGACCCAGCATGCGGCGACGGTCGCTTTCTGGTTCCGATGGCAGAATTTATTATCCGCAATTCCCCGACCGACCAACTACCTGAAAAACTGCAACAACTGCACGGCTGGGACATTGATAAAAAAGCATTGCAGCAATGCCGTGAAAACCTGGATGCGATTGTGGCGCCATTAGGTATTGAGGTGAATTGGAATTTACGGCAATGTGATGCGTTGAAGCAATGGCGGGCGAAGGGAAAATACAACCTGATCGTGGGCAACCCGCCGTACATCCGCATTCAGCATTTGCCTGAGGCTCAGCGAAAGTATATTCAGAAACATTACTCTTTTTGCAGTACAGGATCAACAGATGCATTCATTGCCTTCTTTCAGTTAGCGACTAAACTGTTGGCTCACAATGGCATATGCGCGATGATTACGCCGAATTCGTACCTGGTTTCCGAGTCAGGAGGGCCGCTGCGCAAGTATTTTCATAAAAAGCAGAATTTGCGGCACATTACCAATTACCGCACGATACCCGTTTTTGGAGCGGCTTCCACCTACCCTGCTATCACAATTTTCGGAGGCGAACCGGGTGAGCATTTCCGGTTCGAGCATTGCGTGAATAATCGTTTTGAATATGAAGGCCGCGATATTCCGCATTCTGAATTGCGGATCGATATTCCCTGGCAACTTTCCGTTCGCGCGCAGGCGGAACAGGAATGACAGCGGCTGGGTGACATTTGTAAAATCTCCGTCGGGCTGACGACGCTGGCTGACGGCTGTTATCTCTTCAATATCATCAGCGAAAAGAATGGTTTGGTGTATGTCAAAAACAAGAACGGCTTCTTTACCCACCTCGAAAAGGATTTGCTCAAACCGGTCATTAAAGGCTCCAAACTCAAAGCTGCCGACGATGCGGTGACGGAATATATTTTGTTCCCCTATCTGAAAGACGAGTCTGATAAACAGCGCATTATTCCGGAAGAAACATTAAAATCCGATTTTCCTCAAACATATTCCTACTTGCTTAAAGTAAAATCCGAGCTCGATCGTCGTGATAATGGGAAGCCTAATGCGGTCGCGTGGTACGCGTTCGGGCGGGCTCAGGGGCTGGATAATGCGTTTGGCAAGAAGATCATTTTCTCGCCGATGAACCGCGAGCCGAATTTCATTTTGTATGAGAATCCGGATGTGACGGTTTATTCAGGGTATTTTATTAAATATGATGGTGATTATCAAGCGTTACTCGAACAGCTCAATTCGCAACGCATGGCTGATTTTGTGGCCATCGCCGGAAGGGATTTCCAGGGCGGGTACAAAGGTTATAACAAGAAGGTAATCGAAAATTTTATCGTCACCAATCACTCGTGAAAGCATGGATATCACCGCTTCAATTGACCGTTTAACCTGGCTGTGCCAACACATTCCTGCACTAATCGAGGCAATTCCGGTTATTGAACTGGAAAGCAAGCCTGCACCCGGGAAGTGGAGCAAAAAGGAAATCCTGGGCCATTTGATCGACAGCGCGGCCAACAACCATCAGCGATTCATCAGAATCCAGTCTGAAAACGAGCCGGTAATCTTCTACAATCAGAACGACTGGGTTGACCTGAGCAAGTACAACGAAATCGCCACGGAACAGCTGGTTGCAACCTGGAAGCATTACAACCTGCATTTGGCTGCCATAGCCAAGGCTATCCCAGGCGAAAACCTCACTCTAAATGGCGTAGGAAGAGACGGTCAGAAACAGACCCTCAAATGGTATTTTGATGACTACGTCGCTCATATGGAGCACCATTTGCATCAAATAGTAGCTTATTAATCAGCCCTATCCCCGATTATTTAATCTAAAATATCCATTAATAAACGAACGTTCATTTATATTTGCGCTATGAAAAATAAGAAACTACATTGAGAATCAGGGACGCTAATAAGGAGGCGCTGATCCGGGAGAAGGCCATCGAGCTGATCGTCAACCACGGTTTCGACGGGCTGAGCATGCATAAACTGGCCAAGGCCGCAGGGGTTTCCGTGGCTACGATTTACATTTATTTCA
>CAMLNK010000285.1 GCA_946481035.1 uncultured Dyadobacter sp.
TTCCCGCGCATCGGCGATTACGACAAATGGGCCATTCAGTGGGGTTACAGCAATTTCCCCGATGCCAAAGACGCTCAGGCTGAAAAACTGGCTTTGAATACCCTCACCAAAGAGGCTTACAAAGACAACCGCCTGCATTTCGGAACGGAAATCAGCCCTTACGACCCGCGTTACCAGACCGAAGATTTGAGCGACAATGCCATGAAGGCTTCGGAATACGGTATCAAAAACCTGAAACGCATTCTGCCGAACCTCATCGAATGGAGCAAGGAAGACGGTGAAAGCTATAAGGAACTGGATGAAATCTACGGCAACGTGGTCACGCAATACCGCCGTTACCTGGGTCACGTGATCAAGAATGTGGGCGGCATTTACGATACGCCGACTACCTACGACATGGAAGGTCCGACTTTCACGACTGTGCCAAAGGCAACTCAGAAAGAAGCCATCGACTTCCTGAATGCCCAGCTTTTCAAAACGCCGACCTGGCTTCTGGACCAGAATATCCTCAACAAAGTGAAGCCCGAAACCGGCATGGAGGCCGTGAAAGCATTGCAGGATTATGCATTAACCTCTCTTTTCGCAGGCGACCGTGCAGTACGGCTGATGGAAACCGGTATTTCAGCCAAAAACTATACGCTCGACGATCTTTTCACTGATCTCGAAGCGGGAATATGGTCGGAAGCCAAAGTCGGCAAGCCGATCGACCTTTACCGCAGGAATTTGCAAAAGGTATATGCTGAAAAGCTGATTTCGTTGCTGAAACCAGGCCGGGCGAATGTCCAGGCTATTCCGGTGGGCATTACCTACGGCTTCTCGACCCGCTCGGTGGAACTTGAAAAAACCGATTTGCCATCCATCGCCCGGGCGCATTTGGAAAGCCTGAAAACGACGGTAAACGCGGCTATCGCGAAGAGCACCGACAAGAACACCCGCTACCATTTGCAGGATGTGTCGCAAAGAATCAAGCAGGCGCTTGACCCGAAATAATGTATATTGAATCAGGCAAGTCGGAAACGGCTTGCCTGATTTGCTTTTAACCCTTGAGAAATGTCAGAACTCACTGAACTACTTCGCCGGCACCCTGCATTCACTGCTATTGTACAGAATGGCAAACCCTACCGCAAGCTGGACTTTACAGCCGGCAATACCGATTTGCTGTCGCGTGATCTGTCGGAAACCGTTGATTTTTCCAACTACGTTTTCGGTGAAATGCTTTCTGAAAACAGTTTTAATGGAATCGGCGGTTATGGTGAGGACCGGGTCATTTACCGGTATCGGAAACATTTCACTGCCGACACTGAAAAGCCCCGGAGCATTCATTTGGGCGTCGATATCTGGGCAGAAGCAGGGACGCCGCTTTACGCCCCGCTCGACGCGACGGTGCATAGTTTTGCATTCAACGACCATTACGGCGATTACGGCCCTACCATTATTCTTGCGCACGAAATCGTCGGAACAACCTTCTTCACACTTTACGGGCATTTGTCACTGAGCTCGTTGCAAGGTTTGCACGAAGGAAAAACCATCAAAGCCGGCGAACGCTTCGCAGCCATCGGCCCCTACCCCGAAAACGGTGACTGGCCACCGCATTTGCATTTCCAGGTTATCAGAGATATTGGAAGTTACAACGGCGATTTCCCCGGTGTTTGCAATGCAGCGGATCGGGGTTATTATTTGGATTTATGCCCTGATCCTGAGTTAATTTTGAGGATAAAAATTTAGAAACTATGCGCATGTTTGAGAACTTATGCGCATATTCATAGTGTGAAAAACCGTTTGAATATCACGATCGAAGATACTGTTCTGGCATACATTAAAAGCTATACGGCTGCGCGGCAGGTCAGTGTTTCTCAGATTATTGAAGATCATTTGAAATCTATTGCACGGTCTGCCGAACAAAAGCACAACATTCTCTTGAAATAGTGGATGAAATGGAAGCGCCCGTTGGTATAAATGCCGATCAAGACCTTGTGAAAACCTATCACGAAGCCCGCGGAGAAAATTATGGCAGCTAGCGTTTTTCTCGATGCCAATCACGATGTTGTAAATCTTGCCCTAACTTCTCAAATAGACGACATTGAGGACGCACTACAATATTATACCGCGATTCACCACAAAATAGACTTCTTCCTCAGCAGGGACAAAAAACTTAGAAAGGATGCCCTAACGCTCTTACCCGTTTACGACATCCCCGATTTTCTAAATCTGCTTGATAAGCAATCCATGTGAATTGCCTAGGATTTCTTCTCCAAATTCGGCAAAAACCCGGTCAGCAACCCGATCAGCGGCAGGAACGAGCAGATCCAGAATACGTATTCAATGCTGGTTTTATCAGCCAGCGTCCCGAGAATAGCCGAACCGATACCGGCGATACCGAATGCGAAACCGAAGAACAAACCGGCGATCATTCCTACTTTGCCGGGGATAAGCTCCTGCGCGTACACGAGGATGGCTGAGAATGCAGACGATAAGATCAGACCGATAATGCAGCTCAGCACGCCCGTCCAGAACAGGTCGACGTAGGGCAGCAGCAAAGCAAATGGCGCAGCGCCGAGAATCGATATCCAGATCACATATTTACGACCGATCCGGTCGCCTACCGGCCCGCCGATAAATGTGCCGGCGGCCACTGCAAAGAGAAATGCAAACAAGTAAATCTGCGAGCTCTGGATGGAAACGCCGAATTTATCAATCAAATAGAAAGTGAAATAGCTCGAAATGCTGGCCATATAAATGTATTTCGAGAAGATCAGCAGGAGCAAAATGCCGATCGAAACAACCACCTTGGATTTGGACAAAGTCGATTCCTGCTTCACAGCGCCGGTTGCTTTTTTGACGACCGTGGTCAGATTCTGCTTGTACCAACCGCCTACCCATGAAAGGATAATGATTGCCAGCAACGCAACCAGTGAAAACCAGATCACCTGGAAGCGGCCGTAAGGCAGCAATATCAACGCCGCCAGTAATGGCCCGAGCGAACTGCCCGCATTACCACCCACCTGAAAAAGCGATTGCGCCATCCCGTGCTTGCCCCCGGACGCCATACGCGCCACGCGCGAGGCTTCCGGATGGAACACCGCCGAACCGATACCGATCAAACCCACGGAAAGCAGTACGATATGAAAACTGTTCGCCATTGAAAGCGACACGAGTCCCAGCAATGTAAAACACATCCCAACTGCTAGCGCATATGGCTGCGGCCTTTTGTCCGTAAATGAGCCCACAAGCGGCTGAAATACCGACGCACTCACCTGGAATGTAAATGTAATGAGGCCAATCTGCGAAAAGCTCAGATGAAACGAATCCTTCACCATCGGGTAAATCGACGGAATGAGGGACTGCATCGTGTCGTTCAGCAAGTGGGAGAAACTCAGTGCCAGAAGGATTGGAAATACGGTCTGGGAGGCGGAAACTGGGGCCGCATCAACGGCCGCCGTGGACTCCGCGGAAGAATTCTGGTCGAAACTTTTCATAGGCATTCAAAATGCCCCCGACTTCCTGTTTATGCAAGTCGGGGCCTAAAAAAGAATGACAAAGGTATCGATTCCCGGTCGCATTATGGCCGGAAACCAAATAAAATTCTATTTTCGATGAATTACCGTGGCGGCAGACTGTGCTCCTGCCAGAATGGTAATGTCCGCAATCGTAACGCGGTCAGGTGCATTGACGGCGTACAGGATCGCATCGGCGATGTCGCTTGCTTGCAGCGGATCGAAGCCCTGGTACACTTTTTCGGCCCGGTCTTCGTCACCTTTGAAGCGTACGAGCGAAAATTCCGTCTCCACGGCACCCGGCGCGACATTGGTTGTCTTGATACCATGTTGCGTCAGTTCGAGGCGCATTCCTTCGCTGATTACCTCTACGGCTGCTTTGGAAGCGCAGTAAACGGCGCCATTAGCGTAGGTTTGTTTACCCGCAATCGAACTGATATTGACGATGTGACCCTTGCCGCGTTCGAGCAGTAATGGAATAATGGCCTTCGAAACGTAGAGGAGGCCTTTTACATTACCGTCGATCATCGCGTCCCAGTCGTCGGTGTCGCCCTCATCGAGCGTGCCGAGGCCGTGCGCATTACCGGCATTGTTGACGAGAATATCGATGTTTTTCCAGTCATCAGGCAACGACCCGACCGCTGCGAGCACTGCGCCCTTGTCGCGCACGTCGAATAGCAGCGTAGTTACCTTTACTTTTGAAGACAATTCAGCGGCCACTTCATCGAGGCGCTCCTGGCGGCGGCCACACAAAATAAGGTCTATTCCAACCGCGGCAAATGCTTCTGCCGTGGCCTTACCGATACCGGATGTGGCTCCGGTAATAAATGCAATACGGGACATTGAGTGAATGGTGTGGAGTGAATTTTACTTTTTGTTTTTGGGAATATTCATGCTGCTGAACTCGCCTTTTTCAAGCTGTGCCGCCTGACTGAAAAGCTGCACCGCCTGCTGATAGACATTATCGCTCGGGTTCAGCACCTGGAATACCTCGTTGTTCAGGCCGCTTTTTTGCTTTCTACCCCACACATAACGACCAATGATCGCCTTCGTCTGCGAGGTAATGAGTGATTTGGAAAGGCTTAGTTCTTTCTCATTTGGCTTAATACCGGCCCTCGAAGCGTCTTTCACCAGTTCGGCCAGCATCGCATCCGATACCTGGAATGATTTCAGATATTCCTTGAATGGCTGTTTTTCCAGTTTCTTCTGGTTTTCGTTGGCATAACGCAGCGCATATTCGCGGATAATGTTTTTGGAATATAACTCAAACAGGTATTTGCTGTTCATCAATGTATCTTTTGCCACGAAAATATCCGGGGTAATACCGCCGCCGCCATACACAACGCGGCCGCCATCGGTTTTATAGATCTTAGTTTTATCGAACTTGATACTATCGACATTGAAAAGCTCCCCGCTTTCGTAACGATGCGCCAGATCCTGGCTGTAATCTTCGCCCTTGCCTAATTCATAAGGTTTTTGAATGCTGCGGCCGCTCGGCGTGTAGTAGCGCGAGATCGTCAGGCGCAGCTCGGAGCCGTCCTGTAATTTGATCGGCATCTGTACCAGGCCTTTTCCATAAGACCTTCTGCCCACTACCAATGCGCGGTCGTGGTCCTGCAATGCGCCCGCGAGGATTTCGGATGCCGAAGCACTCCCTTCATCCACCAACACGATCAACGGACCCTGCTCAAAAAGGCCATCCACATGCGAGCGGGTTTTGCGGTCGAAACGGCTGTCTTTTCCTTCGGTGTATACCAGCAATTTATCGCCGGCAATAAATTCGTCGGCCATGCTGGTAGCACGTTCCATATAACCGCCCGGATTGCCGCGGAGGTCAAGAATGAGGTTTTTCAAGCCCTCAGCCTTCAAAGTTTTCAATGCAGATTTGAACTCGTCGAAAGTGGTTTCCGAGAAACGGCTCACTTTGATGTAACCAATTTCCTGATCCACCATGTAGGAAGCATCCACCGAATAGGTAGGAATGCGGTCGCGAACGACGGCGAAATTCATTTTATCCTTTAAACCTACGCGCTCGATCGCCAGATCCACTTTGGTACCGCGTTTTCCGCGCAACAGTTTGTAAACCTGCGCGTTAGTCACGCCAGGACCGGACAGGTTTTCTTTATTAACAGAAATAATACGGTCGCCGCTCTGGATACCGGCCGCTTCCGACGGGCCTCCGCTCAATGGCGTTACCACATAAACCGTATCATTATAGATATTAAACTCCACCCCGATGCCGTCAAAGCCCGATTCCAGCTGCGACCGGGCTGCCGTGGCTTCTTCCGCATTGAAATAGGCGGTGTGCGGGTCGAGCTTTTCCAGCATTTTAGAGATCGAGAAATCCACCAGTTCGTCGGTATCCACCGAATCCACATAATTATTCTCCACCAGCATCAGCACTTCTCGGAATTTCCCGTAGCCTTTCGCCACATCGGAGAGCTTCTTCCCACCGCTGAAAAACGTGCTTCCCAGCAGCACTCCCGCCGCCAGCGTGATCGCGATGATGATAGGCAA
>CAMLNK010000286.1 GCA_946481035.1 uncultured Dyadobacter sp.
TACCGGCTGATCTATTTTGCAGGCGGCCACGGCGCTATGTGGGACTTTGCCGAGAATATTGAACTACAAAACATCGCCAAAACCATTTACGAGCGGAATGGCATGATCACGGCCGTCGCTCACGGTGTTAGCGGGTTGTTGAATATCAAACTTTCAGACGGTTCTTTGCTGATCCAGGACAAATACATCACCGGCTACTCCAACGTCGAGGAAGCGCTGGTAAGTTTTATGAGCGAAGTTCCCTATTACCTCGAAGACAAATTGAAGGAACACGGCGCCCATTACACCAAAGCGATGATCCCTTTTGTGGAATTCATCGAAATGGATGAGCGGCTCATTACCGGGCAAAATTCCCATTCGGCCCGGAAAGTAGCGTCTAAAGCCCTGGAAGAACTTTTTGAGAAGTAAGGATTACCTGATCAGTTCACCGAAAAGTGAGCGGAAAGTAGGCAGGACCAGGTCTTTTTCAGAAACGATCGGATCGGTCAATCCCCAGTCGATATTCAGATCGGGATCGTTCCACAGAATACCCGACTCGGCTTCCTTATTGTAGAGATTCGTGCATTTGTAGCTAAAAATAGCATCCTCCAAAGCCACAAACCCGTGCGCAAAGCCTTCCGGAATGTAAGCGATATTGTTTTGCTCCCCGCTTAGCTCAAATACTTCATGTTTCCCGAATGTAGGCGAATCAGGACGAATATCGACCGCAACGTCCAGCACTCTTCCCGAGATCACGCGCACCAGCTTACCCTGCGCAAAAGGTGCATTCTGGAAATGCAGGCCCCGCACTACACCTTTTTTGGAAAACGACTGATTGTCCTGAACGAAGTTTACAGGCAGGCCGAGTTTGGCAAATGTCTCCTCATTATACGATTCAAAAAACACTCCGCGGTCGTCACCGAACACCCTTGGAAAAATTTCAACTAGACCGGCAATGGAAGTTTCTCGAATCTGCATATAGTAACTAAGAGTTGGTTTGAGCAAAGTTTAATGTTGGGGCAAATTTATGAATCTATTGGAAGAGGTTGTAATTTCGCCGCAATATTTACAAAATCATGACTTATCAAGAGCTCTTCCGGCAAATTTCGGCCAAAAGGTCCTATTTGTGTGTGGGTTTGGACACCGATATCCAGAAAATCCCGGCGCATTTGTTGAAAACCGACGATCCGATTTTTGAATTCAATAAACAGATCATCGACGCCACCGCCGACTATTGCGTTTCCTACAAACCGAACATCGCGTTTTACGAAGCATTGGGACCGAAAGGTTGGGAGAGCCTCCAAAAGACAGTCGAGTACATCCCAAAAAGCCATTTTACGATCGCCGATGCCAAACGCGGTGATATTGGAAATACCTCGGGCCTGTATGCCCGTGCTTTTTTCGACAAAGCATCGTCCGGCCTCGATTTCGACTCCATCACCGTGGCACCTTACATGGGCAGCGATTCGGTGACACCGTTCCTTGCATTCGAAGGCAAATGGGTGATATTGCTTGCATTAACGTCCAATCCCGGCAGCGCGGATTTCCAGCGGCTCGATGTGGAAGGCTCTGCATTGTACGAAAACGTCCTCCGCACGTCGCAGACCTGGGCGGGCGCCGAGCGCATGATGTACGTGGTAGGCGCGACGCAAGCCTCCGATTTTGAAAAGATCCGCACCATTATCCCCGACCATTTCCTGCTCGTACCCGGCGTAGGCGCGCAAGGCGGTAACCTGGAAGAGGTTTCGAAGTTTGGTATGAACAAAAACTGCGGACTGCTCGTGAATGCGTCGCGCAGCATTATCTACGCCAGCAGCGGTACCGATTTCGCCGAAAAAGCGAAGCAGGAAGCCCAGGCCCTCCAACAGGAAATGGCCGTTTACCTCGACAAATATTTGTAATTAGAACATTCCGGCACATTAGCCGCCACCATACCACAGAAATGCAACTCTCTGACCATTACCCATATTCCATTCAGGGTATCGACCCTGTCCAGCTCACCCACCAATACGGAAGCCCGCTTTACGTGTACGACGGCGCGACCATCCGAAGGAAAGCGGCCGAGCTCCAACATGCATTTGCAGGTGTGAATATGAAGATCAAATTTGCCTGCAAGGCGAATACCAACCTCGCCATTCTCCGACTGATGCGTGAAATTGGCGTGGAACTGGATGTAGTTTCTCCGGGAGAGCTCGAAATGGGAAAAATCGCCGGTTACGATGCCAGCCAGATCACATTTACGCCTAGCGGAGTGCATTTCGAGGAAGTGCGCGAGGCCGTCGAAGCCGGAGCGATTGTGAATGTCGACAGCCTTCCGTTGCTCGAATGGTTCGGCCAGACTTATGGTAATACCAAACCTTGCATGATCCGCATTAAGCCTAATGTGGCTGCGGGCGGGCATACCAAGATCATGACCGCGCACGCCGATTCCAAGTTCGGGATTTCGGTATTATTGCTGGACCAAATTCTGGAAGTAATCAAGAAATATGATATCAAAGTAATCGGCCTGCACCAGCACACGGGTTCCGATATCAAGGACGCCGAGCCGTTCCTGAAAGTGGCCGATATTCTTTTCGAAACCGCGAAGCATTTCCCTGACCTCCAAGTGGTTGACCTCGGCGGCGGCTTCAAGGTGTCCTATTTGCCGGGCGATGCCATTACGGATATGGATTTGCTGGGTAAAAAGATTTCAAAACGTTTCCAGACATTCTGCCAGGAATATGGCCGCGAGTTGCAACTCTGGTTTGAGCCAGGCAAGTTTCTCGTGAGCGAATCGGGCTTCCTTTTTGTGACTACCAATGTGGTCAAAGAAGATCCGGCGCGCAATTTCGTGCACGTGGATTCGGGCCTTAACCACCTCATCCGCCCGATGATGTACGGTTCTTACCACCATATTCTCAATATTTCAAACCCGAAAGGCGAGTTGAAGCATTATAATGTAGTAGGATACATCTGCGAAACCGACACGTTTGCGTCCGACCGCGAGCTTCCCGAGGTGCGCCAGGGCGATGTGCTCGCATTCCTGAATGCAGGCGCATACGGATTGACCATGAGCTCGAATTACAATGCACGTGTCCGCCCGGCCGAAATCCTCATCGACAATGGTGCAGCAAAGCTGGTAAGGCGCCGTGAGACGCTCGAAGATTTGCTCAAAACGCAAATGGATATTTGATATCAAGCCAAAACCTTGAAAGCAAGAAGCTGCGCAGGATTCCCCGTGCAGCTTCTTGCGTTTAATGCATTCTTTAAATTAAAAATTCAATACATTTAACCATAAACCTATCAATCTACTTATTATGAAAACTCTGTACATCACACTTTTGATCTTCGCATCCCTGCTCGCCGCGAACCTTGCCCATGCTCAATCCAACACTACCGCCTACGATTCGACGCTGGCGAAAAAGCTTGGTGCGGATGAATACGGCATGAAAAAATATGTAATGGTATTACTGAAAACAGGCGCTGCTACCGGCTTAGCCAAAAGCAAAACCGACAGCCTTTTTGCAGGCCACATGCAGAATATCAACCGCCTGGCCGATGCCGGAAAGCTCGTCGTGGCAGGCCCGTTCTTCAAAAATGACAAATACCGCGGCATATTCATCCTCAATGCGGATTCCCTCGAAGAAGGCAAAAAGTTGGTCGAAAGCGATCCGGCGGTGCAGGCAAAACTGCTGGATATGGACCTGCTGATGTGGTACGGCTCCGCGGCCCTGGCCGAAACGCTCGAAATCCACAAGAAGATTGAGAAGAAAAGCCATTGACTTCTTGCCATTTTGTCCGAAATACCCCCTTCACGTCACCTTTTCGAGACAAAATTTCCGATTTAACCGGTCGGCACACCATTTTTTGTATAGCATTGTATCATTAACAATGTGATCAACGCTATGAACTTTAACCAATATACCATTAAGGCGCAGGAGGTGATCCAGCACGCCGCTCAGATGGCCCAGGGCAACCAGCAACAGGCTATCGAAACGGGGCACGTGCTGAAATCTATTTTGGAGGAAGATCCGAATACGTCATTGTTTTTACTGAATAAGCTCAATATCAGCGCGGATGTACTCAATAACCGTTTGCAAAAGATATTGGACGGCTACCCGCGTGTGAGCGGGGGCCAGCCCTACCTGGGCAACGACATGGCCGCAGCCAGCGGCAAGGCACAGCATTATCTGAAAGAATTCGGTGACGAATTCATCAGCATCGAACTGCTGGTATTGGGTATACTCAGCGGAAAAGATTCCACAGCTAGTATGATGAAGGAGCTGGGATTCAGTGAGAAGGAACTGATCAATGCAATCAAAGAACTTAGAGGAAAGAATAACCCTGTGAAAGATCAAAACGCAGAAGCCAAATACCGCTCTCTGGAACGGTACAGCAAAAATTTGAACGAATTGGCCAAAGCCGGTAAGATTGACCCGGTAATCGGCCGCGACGAGGAAATCAGGCGGGTATTGCAGATTTTGAGCCGCCGCACGAAAAACAACCCGATCCTGCTCGGTGAGCCGGGTGTGGGTAAAACCGCTATCGTGGAAGGTCTTGCGCAGCGCATTGTGCAGGGCGACGTTCCCGAAAACCTGAAATCGAAAACCATTGTCTCGCTGGATATGGGTTTGCTCATCGCCGGTGCCAAATACAAAGGTGAATTTGAAGAAAGGCTGAAAGCGGTTATCAAAGAGGTGACCGATTCGGAAGGCGAGATCGTGCTCTTTATCGACGAAATACATACGCTGATCGGCGCCGGTGGCGGTGGCGAAAGTGCCATGGATGCTGCTAACCTGCTGAAACCTGCATTGGCGCGAGGTGAGTTGCACGCGATCGGTGCTACGACTTTGAAAGAATACCAGAAATATGTCGAGAAGGACAAAGCTTTGGAACGTCGTTTCCAGGCTGTAATGGTAGATGAGCCTAATATCCCCGACGCGATCAGCATTTTGAGGGGTATCAAGGAAAAATATGAATTGCACCACGGTGTCCGCATTCAGGACGACGCGGTGATCGCCGCGGTAGAGCTTTCGAACCGCTACATCAGCGACCGTTTCCTGCCGGACAAGGCCATTGACTTAATGGACGAAGCCGCTTCCAAGCTCCGCCTGGAAATGGATAGCGTCCCCGAAGAACTCGACGAACTGAACCGCCGCATTATGCAGCTCGAAATCGAGCGCGAGGCAATCCGTCGTGAAAATAACAAGGACAAGGAAACCGTCCTGAACAAAGAAATTGCCGACCTCAGCGAGCAACGCAATGCATTGAAAGCGCGTTGGGAGAATGAGAAGGGCAAGGTTAATGAGGTCCGTTCATTGAAAGAACAAAGCGAACAGCTCCGCCTCGAAGCAGAGCAGGCAGAGCGCTCGGGCGATTTTGGCAAGGTAGCCGAGATCCGTTACGGCCGCATTCCGGAAGTGCAGGCGAAACTGGAAGAACTGCAAAAATCAGAAAATGCGGAGAGTTTAATGCAGGAGGAAATCACGCCGGAAGACATCGCGGAAGTGGTAGCCAAATGGACGGGCATTCCCGTAAGCAAAATGCTGCAAAGCGACCGAGAGAAGCTGCTGCAACTCGAAGAGCATTTGCACCAGCGTGTAGCTGGCCAGAATGAAGCCATTGAGGTGGTATCCGACGCGGTACGCCGTAGCCGGGCAGGTTTGCAGGATGCGAAGCGGCCGATCGGCAGCTTCCTCTTCCTCGGTCCGACCGGGGTTGGTAAAACCGAGCTCGCGAAAACATTGGCGGAATACCTCTTCAACGACGAGAATGCCATGGTGCGGATCGATATGAGCGAGTACCAGGAACGCCACGCGGTAAGCCGCCTCGTGGGCGCGCCTCCGGGATACGTGGGTTACGATGAAGGCGGCCAGCTCACAGAAGCCGTGCGACGCAAACCGTACAGCGTGATCCTGCTCGACGAAATCGAAAAAGCGCACCCCGATGTGTGGAATATCCTCCTGCAAGTGCTCGACGAAGGCCGGTTGACCGACAACAAGGGGCGCGTCGCGAACTTCAAGAACACGATCATTATCA
>CAMLNK010000287.1 GCA_946481035.1 uncultured Dyadobacter sp.
GGCCTGGCTTTATAGCGGGTACCGAGCCATTTCCCGTAAGCTTTCGCATTGTTTTCATTGAAAATCTCCGGCCCTTTGCCCCAGCTACTCTTGAAAACCTTGTCGCCCCAGGTCGGCAGGAAGGCGATTGTCAGTCCGTAGGTTGCTGCTTTGTCGATAATGTAATCGACGTGTTTGAAGTAGTTCTCATTGGGCTGTGTGGGATCGTTGTTTACAAGCGGTTTTTCACCATACGGGTTAGGCTCTCCCAGCCCATCGAATTCGGCCAGCGCCACGGCCTGAATGACCGTAAAACCTTGCTCGGCGCGCTTTTGGAGGTAGTAATCGGCATCGGAGCGGTCGAGGCGGTGAAAAAGCTCCCAGGCGGTATCGCCCAGCCAGAAAAAAGGCTTGCCTTCTTTGAGTAAAAACCGTTTGTTTTCACTTACCGTATAGTGTTGAGCGCGTACGCCCGCGAGCGTACAGCAGAGGACTGCCAGGATGAGGAGCCTGTTAGGTTTCATTTAAATTCCGGGTTTAGCTAAGTATGATCAATTCATAAAGCCGGGAATGGTCGATTCTTAATATCCGGTACCTGAATTATCTAACAAAAAAATGAGTAATCGCCGCTATCGAAATTCATTTCAACAAAACAGCCCTTTCGAAAATTTTTTTCTACTTCACGATAATTTCAATCATCTCATTATCACCAAATTAATACAATTAACTTTGCATTTTTCATATGATTATACGTAGAATAATTATTACCGTTTAGTAATTTATTTCATCGAAATGACGATATATCACTAATATTGAAGTACTATTTTTACATAACCTAAACCAAACGTACCTCCTGATGAAAAGAACTTCTACATCTTCCGCTTTTGGCACTGCTGTTTTACGGGTATCCTCTTAATCAGGACAGACTACCCGTACAATACTGCTCATCAACATTCAATTCGACTACACTTCATCGATACTGCCGGTAACCGGCAGGGCAATCTCAGTATTTTACATTATCCATCAATTAACCCATTTCATTTTATGGCTGAACCATTTCTATCTGAAATCCGGATGGTAAGTTTCAATTTCGCGCCAAAAGGCTGGGCGCAAACTAATGGGCAGTTCCTCCCTATCAATCAAAACCAGGCATTGTTCTCACTGCTTGGTACTACTTACGGGGGTGACGGGCGAACCACCTTTGCATTGCCGGACTTCCGCGGCAGGGTACCTATTCACTTCGGAAACGGGCACGATCTCGGCGAGAAGGCGGGACAGGAAGCGCACACGGTATCGATGAACGAAATGCCCGCGCACAACCACGTTGTGAACGCCATTGACTCCGGCCCTTCGAATTCGAGTGACCCGACGGGCGCGTTTCTGGCCAACAGTTTGCCGAACAGCGCTTATTCGACAGTTCCTAATGCGCTTACGACGATCAATCCGGCCACTCTTTCAAATGTGGGCGGCAGCCAGCCACACAACAACATGCAGCCGTTCCTGGTAATCAACTTTTGCATTGCGCTGCAAGGGATTTTCCCAAGCCGAAACTAGCGTCAGGCAGCTATTTCCAATCATCCAACTCAAAACACAAAACCTCAAAAGTATATGGGACAACCTTACGTAGGAGAGATCAGACTATTTGCAGGCAACTTCGCCCCCAACGGGTGGTTGTTCTGCGAAGGGCAAACACTCCCGATATCTGAAAACGAAGTCCTTTTCCAATTGATAGGAACAACATACGGCGGCGATGGCGAGGAAACTTTCCGCATACCGGATATGCAGGGACGCCTGCCCGTTCACATGGGTAGAGGCGCGAGCGGCACTACCTACCAGATCGGAGAAAGTGCCGGAACCGAACAGGAGACGCTCACGACGCAGCAGATCCCTCAGCATACGCACGCTTTCCTGGCCAATACCGGGGGTGCCGATGTGGCCAGTCCCAAGAACGCCGTTCTCGGGACGTCCACCACAGTAAACTCCTTCCTTATCAGCACACCTGCCCAGCCCATGGCGTCGCAGGCTATCGCGCCGGTCGGTGGCAGCCAGCCCCATACGAACTTCCAGCCGTATTTGTGTATCAACTTCATCATTTCCCTGTTCGGAGTATTCCCGTCGCAAACCTAGTTTCCGGCGACCGGCAATTGTAGAACCTCAAAACCTATCAATCAAATGGCAGATCAATTCGTAGCAGAGATAAGAATATTCCCTTTCAACTTCCCTCCCACCGGTTGGGCATTTTGTAACGGACAGCTCATGCCCATTTCGCAAAACACGGCCTTGTTTTCATTGTTGGGAACGACCTACGGCGGCGATGGCAAATCCACATTCTCGTTGCCCGATCTTCAGGGTAGTGCACCCATGCAGCCAGGGCAAGGCCCCGGACTTTCGCTCCATGATCTTGGAGAGATGTCGGGAGTAGAAAATGTAACATTGCTCACAAGCGAAATTCCGTTCCATACCCACGTCATGAATGCAGCGCCGGAAGCGGGCGAACTGAAAACGCCAAGTCCGAACGCCGCGCTCGCATTTTCGACGCAGGGAAATATCTATGGGACAGGATCACCCAATGCGCAGATGCATATCCAGTCAACATCGATAGCCGGGGCCACGCTTCCGCATAATAATATGATGCCGTATCTTACTGTGAACTTCTGTATCGCATTACAAGGCATTTTCCCGCAGCGTCCATAGCGGGCACTGATAGGCATTGTTTATATTTTCTGATTTATCGTAAAAAATGAAGCTTACCAATACCACTCTTGCGCTCAGGCCTATAACGCCCAAAGACGCCCCTTTTTTGAGGGAAGTCTATGCCAGTACAAGGGAAGCAGAAATGGAGAGGGTCCCGTTCTGGACTGATCTAATGAAGAAGGAATTCCTGACCAGTCAGTTTGAGGCGCAGCACGAATACTATCAGAAAAATTATATCGGTGCCTATTTCTGGATAATTGAATTTGAAAACAAAACCATCGGGAGGCTTTACCTCCACGAAAATTTCCAAGGCAAGGGTATGCGGATTATTGACATCAGTATCCTGCCCGACTACCGGAACCGAGGGTTTGGCCAGGCTATTTTTAAAGATCTTATGAACAGGGCAGCGGACCTGGAAAGGCCGCTCACGATCCATGTAGAAGCCTTTAATCCGGCCAAGAATCTGTATACCCGCCTTGGATTTAAAAAAATCAGTGAAACCAATGGAGTTTATCATTTAATGGAATGGAAACATACGATTTAAGCCAGATAACCGCAGCAGAATTTAAAGCGCTAACCGGCGAACCGGTGGCCATCCATTTCGCAGAAAATTTTTCCCTGCCGGCTACCATTACAACTGTCAACGAGCTGAACGGTTATACTCCCCTCGAAAGGAGTTCATTTTCAGTGGAGTTTCAGACTAATGGCGATCACAGGGTCATTGCACAGGGGATTTTCAGGGTCGTTCATCCGGACGGAAAATACCTCGATATTTTTTTAGTTCCCATAGCCCAGGATCCGCTGGGCACGCGCTACGAAGCTGTTTTTTCTTAACCGGACTGTCCGGGCCATCTCAACTTCCAATCCTATGATTCAAAAACTATTCTTCAAACTGAAACCATGAAAACTTTCTACTTCTATCTGGCAGGCATTGCCCTGCTGGCGTCGGGGGCCGAAATGGTCAGCAAGCTTTCAGGTGACAAGCCGGCTTCCCAGGAATGGGTGGCGAAACCCGAAAACAAGTCCGACAAAAAATCGCTGGAAAAAGTACCGTTTGCACGGAAAAAATCGGGTGCTAAAGCATTCCTCGCACCCAGCATCACCGCTACCAACACAGATGCCGTTATCAGTGGCGGAGCTACCGCAGGCGGCGTGCTGGAATACACGGTGGTGATCGCCAACGGCGGGCCGGATCCTGCCAACGGTACCACATTTACCGAAACGATCGACATCAACACCACGCTGGTCCCCGGATCGGTGGTGGCAAGCCCTATTGCCGTTAACGACAGCTATTCGACGATCGGGAACGTGGGGATTAACATCGACGCGGGCTCGGGGCTTTTCGTCAACGACGTAAGCCCGGGCGGTACAGCGCTGAGCCTGAGCGGCTCCACGACCATTACCAGTACCGGCGGTGGTACCGCCACCGTTACAGCTGCAACCGGAGCATTCACCTACGAGCCTGCGGCAGGTTACACCGGTACCGATACATTCACTTATGATATCCAGAATGGCTCCGGGATGACTTCCCAGGCCACGGTAAGCATCACGGTCAGCAATGTGATCTGGTTCATCAACGACGATGCCCCAGCAGGCGGTACCGGAACGCTCGCGAAACCATTCAATACCCTAAACGGCTTCCAGGCGATCAACAATGGAACCGGCAACAATGCGAAAGACGGACATTTCATATTCATTTACAGCGGAAACTACGACGGTGGCATTAGCATCCGCAACAATCAGACGGTGTTCGGACAAGGTGCGGGCACTGCCGGGTCGACGCTGCTCACTCTTACCGGCCTTTCTGCACCAAGCGGCAGCAACCTGCTCCCGCCGGTCAACGGTACCCGTCCTTCATTGACGAATTCAGGCGGCAACGTATTCAGCATGTTAGGCGCGGCCACGGTTCAGGGGCTCAATATAGGCAACAGCTCCGGTGCCAAATTCCAGAGCACCGCTTCCGGTACGTTCACGGCAAGCCAGATCGACCTGACCGGCACCGGTTCCGCGCTCAATATTTCCAACAAAGCACTGGCTGCCACTTTCGGCCAGGTATCGTCCACTGTTTCCAGCGGTACAACCAGCCCGATCAAGCTCTCGAACGTTACCGGTAGCCTCACCATCAGCTCCGGAACGCTGACAGCCAACAACAGCACCAATATACCCGCGCTCGACATTTCCGGTGGGATTTCCCTTGCCGTAACCCTGACAGCGGTAAACGCAAACGGGGGGAATAAAGGGATGATCATTTCCGGTACCACCGGCTCCTTCCAGGTAACGGGTAGCGGAACTACCCTGGGAAGTGGGGGAACGATCCAGAATATCGCCCAGCGTGGGATCGAATTGCTGAATACCACCAACATCACCCTCAAAAACATCAACCTGACCAACGCCAACACGACTGATGGCACGACACCATCCGGTACTCCCACCGACATGGCTAATGCAAATGCCAACGCGGCAATACATGCGCTGAATACCAACGGCCTGACGATGGACCGCATTATCATCAGCGGAACGGTGGTACAGGAAGGTATCAACCTGCGGGGTACAAGCAATTTCAGCTTTACCAATGGTTCGGTTGGCTCATCGGGCTCGTCGGGCAACTCGTTCGAAGGCTGTCTTTTTGCAGTAAATACAGGTGGTACGAACACGATCACGAATTCAACCTTCACCGATCCGGGAGGCCGTGCTGCTTATTTCGCAAATTTCAGTACCAACATGACATTGCTGACCGTCGATAACTCCACCTTCCAGGATGCCGACGGCGCCACAGGCCTTCAGGTGTTGGGTTACGGTAGTTCCAATGTAAAAGTAAAGGTTCAGAACAACTCAAAATTCCTGAACTGCCGGGCGGCAGGTTTTGAAGCACAAGCCAATGACAATTCACTGGTGACTGTTGAAGTCAAAAACTCATCAGTCGATCCGGGTAGCGGCGTAGGCCGGGGGATCGATGTTTCTGCATTCAACAGTGCTACGGCGAAGTTTAACATCGAAAGCAACAATGTTAAACACAATGGTGGCATCGGGATCAACTCTTTTGGCTCCGGTAATGGTACCATTGAAGGAACTATTCTGAACAACACGACTGACAACCCGTTGCTGTCTAATGGGGTGTCCGGTATTGTAGCTTCGGTGGAAGGTATCACTGCCGGCTCCAACCAGGCCAAAGCCACCGTTCTCATACAGGGCAACACCGTTAAAAATGTACAGGGTGTCCACGGTATCAGTACGGGTGCCACGGTCACCGGCGGTTCAACGAGCAACTTTTCGCTGGTTAACAATAAC
>CAMLNK010000288.1 GCA_946481035.1 uncultured Dyadobacter sp.
CAATTGGTGACCGAGGCAGATACCGAAAAGCGGCTTAGCCGTTTCTACCATTTGCGTTACGTTTTCAACCGCATATTCCATGGCCGAAGGGTCACCGGGGCCATTCGAGATGAAGAAGCCGTCGGGGTTCCATTCCAATACCTCCTCATAAGATGTTTTTGCAGGGAAAACCTTGCAGTAGCAGCCTCTTGAAGTCAGGTTTAGCAGAATGCTTTTCTTAATACCATAATCCATTACCGCAACGCGGAATTTAGCCGTCGCCTCGTCGCCCATGAAGTAAGGCTCCTCGGTTGTTACTTCCGAAGAAAGCTCCAATCCGTCCATGGAAGGGATTTTCTTCAATTCTTTCATCAGTTCCACTTCGTCGAGGATTTCGGAAGAGATAATGGCATTCATTACACCCTTCTCGCGCACGTGACGCACGAGGTGACGTGTGTCCACATTGCTGATACCGACAATGTTTGCCCTTTCGAAATACTCTTGCAGAGAGAAATCAGCGGTGTCGCGTGAATAGATCTGTGAGAATGTGTTACAAACCATCCCGCGGATCTTAACCGAGCCAGATTCTTCCTCGTCTTCCAACTGAACACCGTAGTTACCGATGTGCGAGTTGGTATTTACGATGATCTGACCGTAATAGGAAGGGTCTGTGTAGATTTCCTGGTAGCCGGTCATGCCCGTGTTAAAGCAAATTTCGCCACCGGTGGTTCCACTTTTACCCAAAGCGAGTCCTTTGTATGCTGTTCCGTCTTCTAGCAACAACAGAGCTTCCTTTTTCTGATTCATATTATGGTTTAAATCTGTTTCCCGGCCTGTTCTGGGCCATTTTTCAGGCGGCCGGCTCAATTTTGGTGCAAAAATACGACTTTTTACTCAAAAAAAAGGGTTAAACGAAACCGTTCAACCCTTTTCCTATATTTCAATTTCCGATTCCAAACTATTCTTTTTCAGTTTCGCCTGGTGTTTCTTCTGTTTTCGGAGCTTCTTCTTCGGCAGGAGCCTCAGTTTCCGCTACGATCGGATGATCTTCTTTCTTTACAGGAGCAGCTTCAACAGCTCCTTCTTTCTTGCCACCTCTTCTGCTACGACGAGTCTTAGCAGGTTTGTCAGCGTTAGCAAGCAACAGTGCATCGTTGAAATCAACCAGCTCGATCAAAGCAGTTTCAGCCGCGTCACCCAAACGGTTGCCCAGTTTGATGATACGAGTGTAACCACCCGGACGAGACGCGATTTTGTCTGAAACGACACCGAAAAGTTCTTTCGTAGATTCTTTGTCGTTCAGGTAAGAGAATGCTATCCTTCTGTTGTGGGTAGTATCTTCTTTCGCACGAGTCAGCAAAGGCTCAACGAACTTGCGAAGTTCTTTTGCCTTAGCCAGGGTTGTTTCAATTCTTTTGTGAAGGATCAAAGAGGAAGCCATGTTTGAGAGCATCGCCTTGCGGTGTGATGCAGTTCTTCCTAAGTGATTGTCCTTTTTACCGTGTCTCATTGTTTTGTTGTTTAGTTGCTTCGAGCGGCGCGGTTAGCGCGCTACAGAATACATACTTATGATGGAATTTAATTAATCCTCGTCCAGACGGTACTTCGACACGTCCATTCCAAATGTGAGCTGCTTGTCGGCTACGAGTTGCTCCAACTCAGTGAGTGATTTCTTACCGAAGTTCCGGAATTTCATCATATCAGAAATTTCGAGTCTTACCAGGTCACCCAAAGTTTTCACATCCGCAGATTTCAAACAGTTGTAAGCGCGTACTGAAAGATCCAGTTCAGACAATGAAGTCTTCAACAGTTTTCTCATACGCAGCATTTCCTCATCAACCTGATTGTCTTCTTCTGCTTTCTGTTTCTCAAACGTCATTGTTTGGTCGGAGAACAGCATGAAGTGCTGGATCAGAATATTGGCAGCGCCTTTCAATGCATCTTCCGGGTGGATTGAACCATCGGTTTGGATGTCGATCAAAAGACGTTCGTAGTCGGTACGCTGTTCAACACGCGTGTTTTCAACGCTGTATTTCACATTTTTGATTGGCGTATAAATGGAGTCTACCGCGATGTAGCCGAACGGAAGCTCATTAGCCCGTGGTTCGTCTGCAGGCACGTAGCCTCTGCCTTTATCCAGGAGCAGTTCCATTTCGAACTCCTTCTGATCATCTATATGACAAATGACCTGATCCGGATTCAACACCTCGAATGCGCTTGTAAACTTGCCAATGTCACCGGCTGTGATGACGGAAACATTTTTCAGGTTTACTACGATCCTACTCTCACTCAGGTCAGAAACTTTTTTAAAACGAACCATTTTCAGGTTCAGGATGATTTCCGTAACATCCTCAACTATACCTTCGATAGAAGAAAATTCGTGAAGCACGCCTGGGAACTTCACACTCGTGATGGCATAGCCTTCCAAAGATGAAAGGAGAATCCTACGCAACGCATTACCAATGGTTACGCCGTATCCTTTCTCTAAAGGCTTAAACTCAAACAACCCGTGAAAGTCGTCTGCTTTCTCCATGACGACCTTATCAGGCATTTGGAAAGCTAATATTGACATAGTCCTTGCTCCTTTTATAGTAGTAAATGATAGTTGATCACGCTACCTTACCTTTGCGATCGCAAAATTGTGCTGTTGCCAGCAAAAAAAGCACTACCCCGAATATTCGGGGAGTGCATGTAATATGAAGATTATTATTTAGAATACAATTCAACGATCAGCTGTTCGTTGATGTTTTCCGGAATTGACTCACGGTCGGGGAATGTAACGAACTTGCCAGACAGTTGCTGAGCGTCCCATTCCAGCCAGTTGAAACCTTTTGCGCTGTGTCCTGCAAGGCTATCGGCTACAGCTTCGAGAGATTTAGATTTCTCGCGAACGGTAACAACCTGTCCTGGACGCAATGAGTATGAAGGGATGTTCACAATCTCACCATCAACAAGGATGTGCTTGTGCGACACCAACTGACGGGCAGCGCGGCGTGTAGGAGCAATACCCAAACGGTAAACTGTGTTATCAAGACGAGCTTCGCAGTATCTCAAAAGGTTTTCACCGGTAAGACCAGCTTTAACCGAAGCTTTCTCAAACAAGCTACGGAATTGTCTTTCGAGGATACCGTAGATGAACTTCACTTTTTGTTTCTCAGCCAATTGCAGAGCGTACTCCGACTTCTTTGACCGACGACCCTTTCCGTGCATTCCGGGAGGGTAATTTTTCTTTGCAAGCGCTTTGCTTGGGCCCATGATGGGCTCTCCGTAACGTCTTGCGACTTTGGTTTTGGGACCTGTATAACGTGCCATTAAAACTATTTGTTTACTAAATTGATAAAAACCATTCTGTAACCCCAGTGTCCAAATTACGAATGGGTACCTTTCGGTACTAACTATTACTATACTCTACGACGTTTTGGAGGACGGCATCCGTTGTGCGGAAGCGGAGTGATGTCACGGATAGTGGTCACTTCGATACCTGCATTCTGGATGGTACGGATCGCAGACTCACGGCCTGATCCTGGTCCTTTAACGAAAACCTCTGCTTTACGCATTCCGAGGTCGAACGCAACTTGCGCAGCGCTCTGTGCAGCAGTTTGTGCTGCGTATGGAGTGTTCTTCTTAGAACCACGGAATCCCATTTTACCGGCAGAACCCCAAGAGATAACTTGTCCGTTGCTGTTGGTAATTGAGATGATGATATTATTGAAAGAAGCCTTGATGTGAACCTGACCAACAGGCTCGACAACAACCACTCTCTTTTTTGCTTTATCTTTTCTTTTATTCTGTGCCATTGCTCTTGGAATAAGTTGTGGATCGCTCCACCGCTCACTTTATTATTTAGTAGCCTTTTTCTTGTTCGCGATAGTTTTGCGTTTACCCTTACGAGTACGTGAGTTGTTTTTCGTTCTCTGACCACGCAAAGGCAATCCTTTACGGTGACGGAGGCCACGATAACAAGCGATATCCATAAGACGCTTAATGCTCAACTGAACTTCAGACTTAAGAGCGCCTTCTACTTTGTATTCCCCAGCAATAACCCCACGGATCGCACCAGACTCGTCGTCGGTCCAGTCGATCACTTTTTTATTCAAATCAACACCTGCCTTTTCGAGGATTTTCTTAGCCGAGCTACGGCCGATCCCGAAAATATAAGTCAATGAGATTTCGCCTCTTTTGCGATCTGGAATGTCTACTCCTGCAATACGTGCCATAATTATTATCCTTGTCTTTGTTTATACCGTGGGTTCTTCTTGTTAATAACGTACACTTTACCCTTCCGGCGGATAACCTTGCAGTCCTCGCTGCGTTTCTTTACTGATGCTTTGACTTTCATCTGATTAAACTAAGTGTTAATTTAAGGTAATCGATCCCCTTACTTGTACCGATATGTAATCCGGGCTTTCGATAGGTCGTAAGGAGACATTTCCAGCTTTACTCTGTCACCCGGCAATATTTTGATATAGTGCATTCTCATTTTACCTGAGATGTGCGCTATCACTTCATGCTTATTCTCTAATACAACACGAAACATTGCGTTTGACAATGCTTCGAGAATTACTCCGTCTTGTTCGATTGATGCTTGTTTTGCCATTCGTAGCTTTCTGTTACTGTACTTCAACCATAAGGCTGGTGTTGGCCGTCACTTTTTCAATGTAATCGAATGTTGTCAGAATTTCGGCTTTCCCTTTCCGCACTACCACGGTATGTTCGAAATGCGCGGAATACTTTCTGTCGTTGGTCCGGATCGTCCAGCCGTCGCGCTCCTGCACTACTGCTTTCGCGCCCAGGTTGATCATCGGTTCGATGGCCAAAACCATCCCTTCTCTCAACCGTATTCCTTTGCCTCGCTTCCCGTAGTTTGGTACTTCCGGAGCTTCGTGCAGATCCCTGCCTACTCCATGTCCTACCAACTCTCTCACCACTGTATAGCCACGGTCTTCAACAAAACTTTGAACCGCGTGGCCAATATCTCCGATCCGAAGGCCGTCTACCGCTTGCTCGATTCCCTTGTACAGGGACTTCTTGGTTGCGGTAAGGAGGTTCATCACTTCTTTAGAAACTTCTCCCACCGGGTAAGTGTACGCGCTGTCGCTATGATAGCCATTCAGCTTAACCCCGCAGTCAATGGAAACGATGTCCCCCTCTTTTAGCACGTAGCCCCCGGGAATCCCGTGGACTACAACTTCATTGACCGATATACAAAGAGAGGCCGGAAACTTGTTGAATCCCTTGAACGAAGGGATTCCACCGTTATCTCTGATATACTCCTCAGCAACTGCATCCAACTTTCCGGTTGTGACACCCGGTTTTACCCAGGTAGCTACTTCCGCGTGTGCTTTGCCGAGCACTTGAGCACTAACCTTTATCAGGTTGATTTCCTCTTCTGTTTTAAGATAAATCATTTCAGATTGCTACGCTCTCGGTGCGTCCTTTTACACGTCCCGACTTCATCAAACCTTCGTAGCGACGCATTAGTAAGTAGCTTTCAACCTGTTGCAAGGTATCCAGAACCACACCTACCATGATCAGCAATGAAGTTCCTCCGAAGAAGTGAGCAAAGTCAGTCGAGATACCCAGAAGGCTTGCGAATGCAGGCAAAGTAGCAACAACTGCAAGCATCAATGCGCCTGGGAAGGTGATACGGTCGAGCACAGAGCTGATGTACTCAGATGTCTGCTGACCTGGTTTAACACCCGGGATAAACCCGCCTCCACGCTTCATATCATCAGCGATCTGCTGAGGGTTTACCGAAATTGCGGTATAGAAGAACGTAAATACAATAATCAATACAGCGAACAGGAGATTGTACTGCCAGGTTGTGTAGTTAGCGAAAATCGTTGCTACGTTGCTGGCGAAATCACTTTTCTCAGCGAAATAAGACGCACCCAGTGAAGGGATAAACATCAAAGCCTGAGCGAAAATGATCGGCATTACACCTGCTGCATTCAATTTCAATGGAAGATACTGGCGCTG
>CAMLNK010000289.1 GCA_946481035.1 uncultured Dyadobacter sp.
ACGTGTGCTCTTCCGATCTGAAACACACTTCCATGAGCACGCATAACCTGACCGTGCGCGGAGGGAGCGACAAACTCAACTTCCTGATTTCGGGTGGGTACTACAATAAGCAGGGGGTGTTCAAAGTAGGTCCTGACAGCTATGACCGCTATAATGCCCGGATGAACCTTGGCGCGGAACTGAACAAATACCTTTCGCTCGACAGCCGTTTGTCTTTCACCAATGACCGTACGAAAGCTTCCTACGCAGAAGCCAACGGCGGCGGGCTAATCTACCAGGTTTACCGTTTCCGTACCCGAAATCCCGCATTTACGCCGGAAGGGCGCTACAACTCGGCCAACAGCACTTATGCGCAACTCAAAGAGGGTGGTTATAACGATTACAAACGAAACTATTTTGACGGGGTATTTACATTGACAGCCGCCAACTTTGTAAAGGGCTTGCAGATTCGCGCTGTGGCCGGTACGCAATACCGCAGAGGCGATCGCCGCGTATTTAACCGTACGGTGCCCCTTTGGAGTAAATCTAAAATTGCAGGATGGGTGAACCAGGTGAATTCCTACAACGTCGTCAATGAGCTTACCAAGAATACCAATTTACAGGCATTGGTGAATTACGATTTCAAGATCGCCGAAAAGCACAATTTCGGACTTTTTGCGGGGTATCAGTGGGAAGATTACCGTGAAGACTTCAACTCCGCCGGTGCTACGAACCTGGTCAGCAATGATTTGCCGACGCTGAACCTGGGTGATGACAAGACCCGGACCAACAGCCAGGCTATCGCTACGCGGGCATTCCAGTCGGTATTTGGCCGTTTTAACTACAACTTTAACAACAAGTACCTTTTCGAAGCGACCATCCGATTCGACGAAAGCTCCAAATTGGCACCGGAAGGCCGCCGCAAAGCATTCCCTTCAGCATCAGCCGGCTGGAATGTGCATCAGGAAAACTGGTTTGCCAGTACGCTTTCATTTTTCTCAGAATTTAAACTCCGGGCTTCATGGGGACGTCTGGGTGGTGCACTTGGTGACGTTATCGGCAACTACGACTACCTGAGCCAGTTGAGCCGCGGTAATGCGCTGGTACTGGGCGACTCACGTACTTCCTACATTTTTCAAGGCTCAATTCCGTCGACAAATCTTTCGTGGGAAACCATTGAAACAACCAACGGTGGTATCGATATTGGTTTACTGCAAAACAGGCTGCAATTCACAGGGGATTATTATGTGAAATACAACCGGAATATGCTCACCGCGCAGCAGCTACCCGGGACGATAGGGATCGGTACGCCGCGTAAAAACAATGGTGAGCTGAAATCGTGGGGTTGGGAAACGGAGCTGCGCTTCCGTGATCAGCTCGGGAAGGATTTCAATTATTCATTTGCTATTAACTTTTCGGACAACAACAACCGCCTGATCAGCTTTTCAAACCGCAATGTGGTGGGAGCGGGTACCAACGGTCTGATCGAAGGGTTTCCTTTGAACACCATCTGGGGTTATGAAACGGCAGGCTATTTCAATGCTGAGGACGAGGTGAAACAATGGGCATTTCAAGACAACCGCACCGGGACAGGCGACGTGAAATACATCGACCATGATGGCGACAAGCGCATTTCCGTGGGCAAAGGTACCGTAGAAAACCATGGTGACCTGGTAATGCTCGGAAGCACTTCTCCGCGCTATCTGTTTGGTGTAACACTCGGCGCCAGCTGGAAAGGATTTGACTTCTCCGCGTTCTTCCAGGGGGTAGGCAAACGTCATTACCGCGCTACCGCGGAATCGATCGCACCGCTGCTCGTTACCTGGAAACAGGCCATGGGCATTCACCGGGACTACTGGACGCCGGAAAATACCGACGCATTGTTTCCGCGTCCGTATACGACTGGCACACACAATTACCTGACTTCGGATAAATGGACATTGAATGCAAGCTATATAAGGCTGAAAAACATCCAGCTGGGCTACACCATTCCTGCCCGGATCACTGACAAAGTCCGGATTTCGCGCGCGCGCGTGTTTTTCTCTGGCCAGGATATTCTTACTTTTTCAGGAATGGGTGGTTTTAAAGGGTATTTCGATCCTGAGACCAGGGATGGCGTCGAGAACGACTATCCGTTCTTCGCCACGGCGGCTTTTGGTCTAAACCTTTCATTCTGATCCAGCTTTCAACCCTATTATTTTATGAAAAACACATTGAAACATACATTGCTGGCCTTTGCGTTGATGACGGCTGTTTCGTCCTGTGACGTAGAACGCCTGCCGGAGACGAACATCAGCGACCTGAACTTCTGGAAAACGGAATCGGACATTAAAACTGCCAACAATTACCTGTATACGTTTTTGCCTGGGTTTAGTAATGAAGACATTTGGTCGGACGATGCATTTGGGCTCTCCGCTAACTCGATCAGCGACGGTTCGCGGCTGGCACCTGCCACTGCGGGAGATTACAATTCGCCCTATAACCTGATCCGGGCTGCCAACAACGTTCTTGAAAAGGCACCAAGGGCGGAAGTATCAGCCACCGTTTTGAATCGCTACCTTGCCGAAGCGCGTTTCTTCCGGGCTTGGGCGTATTTTTCGCTGGTGCAGAAGTATGGAAGCGTGCCGCTGGTCTTGAAAACCCTCGATGAGAACAGTCCTGAACTCGTAGCGCCTGCCGCCGCGCGTGAAGCGATTGTGGATCAGATTTATGCGGATCTCGATTTCGCGATCGCCAATTTGCCTACCATCACAACGTTGGGAACGGCCGACTACGGCCGTATTTCCAAAACAGCTGCACATGCATTCAGGGCAAGGGTAGCGTTGTTTGAAGGAACGTTCGCGAAGTTCCATTCCAAAGGCGATGCTGTGAAGCATTTGACGCTCGCTTTGGCGTCCAGCAAAGCGGTTATCGACAGCAAAGAGCACGCGTTGTTCGGCAACTACTTTGATTTGTTTCAAATGGCGGGAGAAGGCCGCCAGAACAAGGAGAATATCATTGTGAAGCAATATGGCGTGTCCAATACGGAGCGAGTGGTTACGCATAATTTCTACCGTGGCTCCCTGGAAACCGGCAACCTGAATCCTACCAAATCGCTCGCCGATTCATACCTGATGAAAGATGGCCTGCCCATTTCCAAATCGCCGCTTTGGACTTTGCCGGATTCGTCACACAAGGTTTTCAGAAACCGCGATGCGCGCATGAGCGCGACGTTCATGAAACGCGGGGACGCGATGATGACAACGAAGCCCATTTTCGACATTGCCAACCTGGTATTCAACAAAACCGGCTACATGTTCCGCAAATTCGCCAATATCGACGATTGGAACACCCAGGCATCCACAATTGACCGTCCGTTGCTCCGCTATGCCGAAGTGTTGCTAACGTTTGCTGAGGCCAGCTACGAGCTCAATAATGCGATCACCGACGCCGAACTGGATATGTCCATCAATCTTCTGCGCGAGCGCGGTCAGATCGCTAAATTGAGCAATGCGTTTGCCAAAACCAATGGCCTGGATCTGCGGGAGGAAATCCGCCGCGAACGTCGCGTGGAGCTTGCGCAGGAAGGTTTCCGCTATTGGGACATTATCCGCTGGAAAATTGCTGAAACTGAGCTGGTGAAGCCGGTGTTGGGTAATTTCTATTTTAAAGGCGAGTTTGCAGCCGCCACCGTTAACCTCACGGCGGACAACATTATCCTCGTGCAGGCGGCCAGCTTCCGCAAATTTAACCCCGCGAAAGATTACCTGTGGCCGTTGCCAATCAATGAAATTGCATTGAATCCCGAGCTGGAACAAAATCCGGGGTGGTAGGTTAGAAGGAGGAAAGGGAGAATGGAGGAAGGAAGAAGGGAGGAAGGAGAGTCTGCATTCCTGGTAAAGCGGGTAGCCATTCACGGGGCTATCCGCTTTTTTTTAAATTTAAATGCATATAAATATGATTTTTTAAAGAATCTATATGCTTATGTGTATAATTTTAAACAGTTAGATAAAATTATAATTCCTTTTGTCCGATGATCTGAAAACCGCATTCGTTAGTTTGCTAAACGAGCGCTACCAGCGGCTGGCGTAAGTTAATACAGTCGCTGGCAGTTCCCGCAAAAATAGCTCCGCCGCTTCGTCCGTCCCAGATATTCCTTATGAAAAGGGATGCTACACCGGGGACAGATTTTCTTCGTGTGAGCGAGCCAGTGTTTCTTTAAAGTAAACTCCTTTTTCCATTCCAGGAAATCGAACGCGTAGTTCCGGGTTTCTTTCACCATTTCCTTCAATTTGGTGTCGGGGATTTTGCCAAGCTTGCTAAGCGGGTGCATGCGGATGCGAAAAAGTACTTCGTTTTTGATGATATTACCGCTGCCGGCGAAGATATCCTGATCCAGAAGCGCGTCACAGGCAAGCATGTCGGGCTTCCCCTTCAACTTGCTGAGCGCGGCAGCGGGCTTCCAGGTTTTGGCCATAATGTCGGCCGACCAATCGTAGATATCACCGGCGGGCGCATCAATGAGCTGGACGGACGAGGTATAAAAGTTCAGTTCGTGGTTGTCGAAGATCAGTCTTAGCCGCGGCGGGGTTTTCTTTTGCTCATCAATGAGATATGAACCGAAGAGCAGGAAGTGAATGCGGATGGTAAAATCCTTGAAGCAGATCAGGAAATGTTTTCCCCAAGACCTGAAATCAGTGACTGTCTCACCGATGAGCCGGTCTTTATCAACTTTGGAGTTCCCCTCCACATGGCGGATAACCTTTCCTTTCAGCCCCAGCTGTTCAACAGCTTCTCTCAAAATCACAATGGATGGTCCTTCGGGCATGGCGCTTTTTTTCGAAGGCTTCACTAAAAACGTGCCCAAAGGAGGAAGGGAGGAAGAAAATTCCATCCTCCATTCCTCCTTTGTAGCCTCCTTACTTTTTAACGATTTTCCAGGAACTGCTTTGCTGGGTTCCATGCCCCAGTTCTAAAATATAAAGTCCCATTGGCAGCAAGCTAACATCGATCTCCGGTGGAGCGCCAGAACCGGTTGAAAATGTGCCGCTGCGGATCAGCTGTCCATTGGAACCCACAATGCGCCAGGGAAGCGTCTTTTGCCAGGGTCGTTTGCTTTTGAACAACAGCGTTTGGGTGACAGGGTTCGGGTATGCAATAATATCGCTGCTCAAAAGCGGATCCACGCCGACTACCAGGCTAACTGTGACAGTCCTGCTTCCGCCGACAGCCCCGTAACCACACACATTGCGGACTGAATCGAGTGAAAAAACGGTCGTCTGCTTTAATGTAAGCGTGTGCTCGATGATCGGGTCATTGGTATCCCCGAAAAAGGTATCGGTTCCATAGCGGAGATAGTAGTGGACTGGCAGGGTGCCGCTCAGCAGCAGACTTAGTTTGAGCTCCTCACCTTCATACACAGCCATTTTGCTGAGGGAATATTCGGCCTCTGCTGTTTTGCGGATCATCAATTGTTCAGAAGGTACGAATGTGAAATCTACGTCGGGATCAATGGCCCTGACCCTGATCCGGTATTGGTCACCTTCCGCGAGCGATACCGGTAGCCGTACCAATAAAGGATTTGCTGTGCCGTTGGCAAGCGTAACAGGATGGGCAAAGTCTCCGAATACATCCGAAATTTCGGCCACGTAGGTCCGTTTTTTATCCGGTCCGGTAACCTGGTAGTCCACCAAAATGGAGTCGCCATTGCATAGCGCGGTTTTCCAGGGGGCAAAACTGCGTCTTGTGATTTTTCCAGCCAAAAGCTGAGGTTCTTTGACCGCAACTTCAACACTTCCCGAGATCAGCCCATTAGCGCAGCCATTGCTAAGCGAAGTCAGAGTGTAAGCGCCGGATGCCTTTGCCCTGGTTTGGAGGACGGTGTCGGCAGCAGTGGAGGTGCCGGCGGTACTGTCAGGCAGCGTATATTTCCACGGGCCGGGGCCGGCAAAGTGGACAGGAATCGCAATTTTTTCCCCTTTCCAGACAGAAACCCCC
>CAMLNK010000290.1 GCA_946481035.1 uncultured Dyadobacter sp.
GATTCAAACTTTTTGCCAAGCAAGTTTATTTGTAAGCAATCTAATTAAATAGATTGGATTAGGCTGATTGCAGATTTAGATCTGTCCAGAAATGGGTGATTGCAGTGCGGTCGACTTTCTTTTCGGCGTGCCACATATCGTAATTGGTTTGGAGATTGATCCAGAATTGGGAAGAGTTGCCAAATGCTTCCGACAACTTGACAGCCATTTCGGCAGTAATGCCCGATTGTTCGTTCACAATGGCCGAAAGGCTGCTTCTGCTAATACCAAGCCCTTTCGCTACCTCCGTAATGGTGAGGCCTCGCTCTGCAAAGTACTCTTCTTTCAGTATTTCGCCGGGATGTACTGGCGGCAGGTTTCTCTTAATCATAGCTTTCAATGGTAATCGAGGTAATCTACATCATGAACATCACCATCTTCGAACCGGAAAATGATCCGGAAATTAGGAGAGACCTTGATGGACCAGAACTCACCAAGGTCTCCAGTTGGTCTAGCACGCGGTTGATTTTTCTGAGATACGCAGCCGGCAATTTAGCCCCGTTACCATCACGGTAGAAGGCCAGCAAAGCCTTATGCCGGATGGAAACAATCATAATGTGTGTTTAAATAAAATCCTCAGCCGTCGACTTTGGTCGACGGGAAGAGAGTTAGTTGCCAGCTTTCGCCCAGTTGTCGCGCAGGGTCGATGTTCTATTGAAAACGAGTTTGTCGACGGTGCTATCCGGGTCTTTGGCAAAGTATCCTTTTCTCAAAAACTGGAACGATTCGCCTTCTTTCGCTTCCAGCAATGCCGGTTCGGCATAACCGGTGACCACGTGCAGTGAATCCGGGTTGAGATAATCTTTGAAATCACCATCTTCCGACGAAGGATCTTCGACTGAAAACAGGCGGTCGTATAACCGTACTTCGATTTCAGCAGCGTGAGCCGCAGACACCCAGTGCAAGGTTCCCTTTACATTGATGCCGGTCGTGTCCTGCCCGCTTTTGCTGTTTTCAATGTAGGTACAGCGCACCTCGGTAATCTCGCCGTTTTCGTCTTTTACAAAATCATCACATTGGATAATGTATGCACCTTTCAGACGGACCATTTTACCAGGGGCGAGGCGGAAGTATTTTTTCGAAGGCACTTCCATGAAATCTTCTTTTTCAACGAAAATCTCACGGGTGAACGGGATTTCGCGGTTGCCGGTCGAAATATCTTCCGGGTTGTTTTCGCTGTGGCACATTTCGGTTACACCTTCGGGGAAGTTGGTGATTACCACTTTCAGCGGGTCCAGCACGACCATTCTCCGCAATGCCTGTTTGTTCAAATCCTCGCGAACGCAGAATTCGAGCAAGCCTACATCTACCATATTCTCACGTTTCGCGACGCCGATGCGGTCACAGAAATCGCGGATGGCGAATGCCGTGTAACCTCTCCGGCGCATTCCGCTGATCGTCGGCATACGCGGATCGTCCCAGCCGCTTACGTGGCCTTCCTGTACCAGTTGCAGCAGTTTGCGCTTGCTGGTAACCGTATAGTTGAGATTACGGCGGGCAAATTCATATTGATGCGATGTATAAATGCCTAGTTTTTCAATCAACCAGTCATACAGTTCGCGGTGCGGGGCGAATTCCAGCGTACATATCGAATGCGTAACCGTTTCGATCGCGTCGCTTTGGCCGTGTGCGAAGTCGTACATCGGGTAAATGCACCATTTGTTGCCGGTACGGTGGTGGTGCGCGTGTTTAATGCGGTATAAAATCGGGTCGCGCATGAGCATGTTGATGTGCGCCATGTCGATTTTCGCACGCAGCGTACGGCTGCCGTCGGGGAACTCGCCGTTTCTCATTTGTTCGAAAAGTGCAAGATTTTCCTCCACGCTGCGGTTGCGGTACGGACTGTCTTTGCCGGGCTCGGTAGGCGTCCCTTTCAGCGTCGCGATTTCCTCGGAAGTGGAATCGTCGACATAAGCCAGGCCCTCGTTGATGAGCTTGATCGCATAGCCGTACAAGGTATCGAAATAGTCGGAGGCGTAGTGCTCATTCTCCCATTCGAAACCCAGCCAGCGGATGTCATTCTTGATATTTTCAACGTATTCGGTGTCTTCGGTCACCGGATTCGTATCGTCAAATCGCAGATTGGTATAACCCGGAAATTTCTTGGTCAGCCCGAAATTCAGGCAAATGCTCGTAGCATGCCCAATGTGCAGGTAGCCATTGGGTTCCGGTGGAAAGCGTGTAATAATCCGGGTATATTTTCCTGATTGCAGGTCAGCGTCAATAATCTCCTCGATAAAATTCAGGCTTTTCTCTTCTTTTTTGTCTTCCGTAATCATACTAAAATGAAATTTTCCAATTTTCAAAGTTAACCTTCTTCCTGCAAATTCCGCAATCGGCCCGGCGAAATCGTAAATCCGGAGGTTTGGCTTAATTTTGCAGCATGCGCTATTTCCTAGAATTCAGTTACCGCGGTACCGCCTACGCAGGCTGGCAAAAACAGAACAATGCATTGGGCATTCAGCAGGTGCTGGAAGAGGCCTTTGCCAAGGTCCTGCGAATGCCCGTCGAACTTACCGGCAGCAGCCGCACCGACGCCGGTGTTCATGCAGAACAGCAATTTGCCCATTTTGATTTACCCGAGGCGGTTGCCGACGCCGACATGCTGGTTTATAAACTGAATGCGCTGATTCCGAAAGATGTTGCTATTCAACGTCTTATACCGGTTGGTGACGACGTTCATTCAAGGTTTGCAGCCACGCACCGTAAGTACGAATACCGCATTACCTATCAAAAAAATCCCTTCCTTACCGACCTGGCTACACAAATGCGGCGAAACCTGGACGTCGCACGCATGAACGAAGCGGCCGCACTGCTGCTTACGCATAACGATTTTGAAAGTTTCAGCAAGATCCACACGAATGTCAATAACTTCCGCTGCACCATTACCGAGTCGCGTTGGGTGGAATCGGACGAAATGCTGGTGTATCATGTCAAAGCGAACCGCTTTTTGCGCGGAATGGTGCGGGCGCTCGTAGGAACAATGCTGGAAGTCGGGCGTCACAAACTCACAGTTGGCGATTTTAACCAGATAATCCTTTCGCGGAATCGAAAAAATGCCGGAGCGCAGGCCCCGGCAGAAGGTTTGTTTCTGGTGGAAGTCGGTTATCCCGAAACGCTGCTCAGTTAATTGCTTTCCTGGTCTGCACATTATCGACCAGCCTGAAAATGCCCAGCGGGTTACCGTTCTTCAATTCATCGGGCAAAAGGGCGTCCGGCCAGTTCTGGAACGACTGCGGGCGCACAAACCGCAGGATCGAATGCCTGCCAACGGACGTAAATTTGGAATCTGCCGTCGCCGGGAACGGCCCGCCGTGGTGAATGGATGGGCAAACTTCCACGCCGGTAGGCACGCCGTTCATGATGAACCGGCCTGAAATCCTGGCTAGTTGCCGCACAATTTTCGGGTACTGCGCTACTTCCGCCTCTTCGGCGATCAATGTGGCTGTAAGCTGGCCCTTCAAATGCGCCACCGCCTCGTACTATTCTCACAAACAATCAGCAATGAGAACGGCCCGAAAACTTCTTCATGCAATTTTGGATTAGCAATAAAACTTTTGCCCGAAACCAATGCAATGGAAGCCTCGGCCTGATTTTGACCTTCCGAATGGATATCCGAAATAGCCAGTGCTGAAACCTCCGGCTGCTCCAATGCCTCCCCCCGCAGCTTGTAATAGGTTTTACAAATACCCGCGGTCAGCATGGTGGCCGAAGGAGTTTGAAGGATTTCTTTTTTATAGGAATCCTGAAATGCTTCCAATCCTTCCGTTTTTGTAATAAATACTAAACCCGGATTCGTACAGAACTGCCCTGCACCCAGGCTCACCGAGCTCGCCAGCGTTTTTCCGAGTTGCTCTGCATTGTTTTTCAAATATTCAGGCAAAACCACGATCGGGTTTACGCTACCCATTTCCGCAAACACCGGGATAGGCTCCTCACGCTCCTGTGCCAGCCGGAAAAGCGCCATGCCGCCCCGGTACGAGCCCGTAAAGCCGACAGCCTTGCTGGCCGGATGTTTCACCAATGCCGTCCCGACCTCAAACCCATCATCATAAAGCATTGAAAACGTGCCGTCAGGCATACCTGTGCGCTCGGCCGCGCGTACGATCGCCTGCGCCGTGAGGTCGCTCACGCCCGGGTGAGCGGGGTGGGCTTTGACGATCACCGGATTGCCAGCGGCCAAAGCAGGCCCGGAATCCACACCGGCCACTGAATAGGCGAATGGAAAGTTGCTCGACCCAAATACGATCACCGGCCCGATCGGCACGAGCATTTTGCGGATGTCGGGCTTGGGGACCGGCGAGCGGTCGGGTAGGGCGGTGTCGATGGAGGCTTCTATCCACGAGCCTTCCCGCAGGAGCTCCGCGAATTGGGTTAGCTGGTTGATTGTACGGGCGCGTTCGCCTTGCAAGCGGGCAATGGGTAGGCCCGTTTCCTGGCTGGCCCGTTCGAGCAGTTGGTCGCCTAATGCGAGTATTTCCTCGGTAATGGCGATCAGGAATGCGGCGCGTTCTGCTGCCGGTACTTGCGAATAGCTGTCGAATGCACGCTCGGCCAGCTCCATGGTTTTATTTACTTCCTCCGCGGTGGCGCACTGGAAAGTTTCAGGAAGGTAGCTGTCTGTCGCCGGAGCGTATGCCTTAAAGTGCCTTTCGCCTTCCGACGAAAGTGCGTACCCTATGAAGTTTTTGCCTTGAACGGTCGTCATTGCGATGATGTGGAATGATTGGTTTGCCTGAAAAAACAAAAGTTTGTGCCATCCGCGAACGACACAAACTTATAATATTGAAATGCTAGATTCTTACTGATCCGTAAGCCCGCTTTTAAAGCAGTCGTCCGATAATGTCGTCCACCGAAATGCCTTCCGCTTCTGCTTTGAAGTTACGGATAATGCGATGGCGCAATACCGGTAATGCAACCGCTTGTACATCCTCGATATCCGGCGAATATTTGCCTGAAAGTAACGCATTACATTTCGCGGCGAGGATCAGCGACTGCGATGCCCGCGGACCTGCACCCCATTCGAGGTAGTCGTTGGTGTCTTTAATGGCGAGGCTGCCTTTCGGACGTGTTTTATGCACCAGTTTCACCGCATATTCGATCACATGATCGGTCACGGGCACGCGGCGTACGAGGTGCTGGAAATCTGTGATTTCTTCGGCGGTGATCACTTTCTTAACCTCGTAACGAACGTCAGTCGTGGTACTCTTCACAATGTTGACCTCCTCGGCATATGAAGGATAATCGAGCTGGATCATGAACATGAAACGGTCGAGCTGTGCTTCGGGCAGGGGATAAGTACCTTCCTGTTCGATGGGGTTTTGCGTAGCCAGTACGAAAAACGGCCTGTCGAGCGGGTGTTTGGCACCGGCAATGGTCACCGAGTATTCCTGCATCGCTTCCAGCAACGCCGATTGCGTTTTGGGCGGCGTCCGGTTAATCTCGTCGGCGAGGATAATGTTCGCGAAGATCGGGCCTTTGATAAATTTGAAATTGCGGTTCTGATCGAGCGTTTCCGAACCTAGAATATCGGAAGGCATCAAATCGGGCGTAAACTGGATCCGGTTGAAATTCAGGTCGAGCGAAGAAGCGATAGTCTGGATCAGGAGCGTTTTCGCGAGTCCCGGAACGCCTACCAGCAAGCAGTGCCCCTGGCAAAAAATGGCGGTGAGCAGTCTTTTAACAACCTCATCCTGTCCGATAATCACATTCCCGATCTCACTCCGGATTTTATCATAAGCTACTTTCATAGCTTCGGCAGCTTCTACGTCCGATGAATACTTCACGTTATGTTTGGTTAGATTTTCACTCGTTAAAAGCAATGATTACCGCCGTTTTACCGCTATAAATCGTCGGCGTTGGCGGCCAGCCCGAGAACTTTGCAATTTCTGTATTCGGGTTCGATGCTGATATA
>CAMLNK010000291.1 GCA_946481035.1 uncultured Dyadobacter sp.
TTGATTAAGTGACAGACCGATCAAATCATTAGACTCCTCAACAATCCAAGTATTTTCCAAAATTAGCTCCGTTATCACCCGTTTCTGATCACCGGAATAAAGTTCAAGGGGCAAGCCTAACAGAAGCATTGGGCTTTCGCGATGATGCCATAAGCTTTTATCTTCAGTCTTGATGATGCCTCTTTTGCCTCCATTTGGCATAAGGAGTTAAATATCCGGCAGGTGCATCTTTACGCTTTGAACATATCTAGTCCACCTGTACGCTTTCCCGCCCCCAGTCTTCACGACATTTTTCTTATAGAAAACGCACCAATCATCCAGACATTTACATATCAGTGAGGCAGTCCTATTTTAGTTACAACCTGTCTTGTCCAGTCCTGCCACCAAATTTTTGGCAGTATTTACAAATACCAGGCAAATCGAGTAAAGGCGTAAACCGATCAACAATCTGTCCCCATTTTGTTTACTTATTCCAAAGTAAAAAGAAACCCAACGAACATTTTGCAAAATCAGGCATTACCAAATCACTTATCCAGAACCTTTTTCACTTCCATAAGTTATCTGGACTTAAAATAAGATTTGAGTTTTTCGAAAGTGCAATACGAAAAAGGCACAAAACCAGAGTGAAATACCGAAGGAAATCAGCGCGAAAATTGTCCAGGCCCAGTACTTACTATTGATCAGCACCTCTTCCACGATATCAATTCCCTGCGGATTATTGAATAGAATGAAAAGATAAAGCAAGATGATGACGAGCAACAGCGACACATGCCGCGTTACCGTCCACATGGTAGACAATATTTGGTCGAGGAGGTTGAGCGGCACATTAATGCGCACGCTGCCTAATATCCTGACGAGAAGACGTTCGAGGAATGAGGTCATTTGAAAAGATATCTTTGAAATTGGAGTATCGGTCCTAAAAAGGCTAAAAACGGAAATTTCAGGGCATACGAATCCTGCAACCGGCCAGGCCGGTTGCAGAGGTTCACGTTAAGAAGTGGAGGCCGAACTTAGGCCGGCAGATCCGGTCCTAATGCATATTTTATAAAATCGACCATGTCAAACTCGCGTCCTTTCCCAATTTCAGGATGCCACGAAGGGGCCTGGCGCAGGATCGAATGGCCATCGTCCAGGAGCAACCCGATCAGGGTTTCCGCTACAATGCGTCCGCCAACGTCCCCCAGTTGAGTCGGCGTTTCTTCGGCGCCACCGTTCAGAAACCAGTCGTGCTGCGCCTCTGCGAGCACATAGTACCACAACGGCGCCTTACCGGCAAATTCCGGGCTGATACTCACAATAGTTGGCAATGCTGCGTATTCTTTCGCATTGGTCGCTTTCCCTACCTTCAAGTCATTGTCCGGGATTGGCCTCAGGCCCATTGCCCAGGCTACATCCTGGCCGGACGGCAGCGACATATTCATGCCGCGCAGCAGATTTCGCTTGGCTAAATTTGCAATTTGCCTTCCCAAAGGTGGCGCCATCAATTTCTCGACATCGTCAAGCGGCGGGTCGCTGTCGGTCCTCGAAAACTCTGATAAAAATGCCAGTGGGTTTACCAGCGACGTATCGATCTTGTAGGACGGCTGCGTCCGGTCTGCTCCTACCCGCTTATCCTTATCACCGGTAAGGTCGAAAAACAGGTTCCAATCGATCCCCCATTCGGCAGGGAACTTCCGGAAGCCGTTTAGCCCGCGATCAGGGATTCCGGCAAAAATAAACTGGCGGCCGTCGATACCGCGATTCTTTTCATCCGGCGTCGTATTATCCTCCGGCGGAAAATTACCTCCGGTTAGTCCTTTGTTCAACCGGTATATGGGTCTTATCATTGAATGACCGAAACGGTACGCCGCCACCGCAAATTCGATTGGCATAAAAGCCTCATTTTTAGGATGATAAAACCTAAGTTTGGGTGTATCTTCAAAAATAGAGGTGTTTTTTTCCAAATGCGGGAGAATGTTTTCGATGATTCCCTTTTTGACGATCTTAAATAAGAAATCGTGCAGTACCACATATTGGTAATGCCAGCGCACCTGCCGTTGCATAGAAGCGAAGAACTTTCCCTTGTCCGCTTCCAATTCCTGCATTCCATTTTTATCGAGATAGTCCTTGACAAACCTATTATGGAATTTCAGAAAAATGCCGTGTAATTGGCTCACTATCACATTCTCGTCATTTCTTTTATCGCCGATCAGGGCGATGTCGAATCTTGTCTTCCCTTCAACCCATGAATGACGGGGCAGATCGTTTCCGATCACTTTGCCGCGCGGCCCCTCGGTAAGTTCGGCTCCAAGCTGGAAGAACAGTCCCGAACTGTCATATATATACGGCTGATCCTCCGGCCCCCGGCCGTAAACGCTATCCAGGTCCAGACGGGGAGTGCGAAAGTCGACGAGCGCATTCACATCATTGCGCTTTTGCAGGCTGCTTGCCGGATCGAAGGTGATATCGTGATCGATAAATTGGCCTAAATAAGTGTAACCCGCGTCGATGGCACTGTTTTCTTCGTCGTCGTGCAAGCGGGTAGTTCGCGCATTGCCATTCTCGTCGACGTCCTCCCGCGGAGCGCTTGGAAGTCTCGGATTCGTCTCGTCCACTTCAGGCCTGGCCGACATCCCATCGCGTGACTTTCCGTCACCCGCGAGCTTCGCGAGCGCGTCCTCGTCCCACACAGCCGCGGGTAAGGTCCTGAATAGCCGTCCAAATAAACCTTCAAATTGAGACGAGCGACGGTCGAGATCGTCGCCGCGCACGCCACCGTGTGAGCTGCTGTGCTTGTGGGGAATTTTGTTCATGATTAAATGCGATTAGGATTTACGGGAATGGAAAAAACAAACTATTCAGCGGCTTAAAAATAAGTTTATTGCTCTTTATTTTTGTCAAAATTCGGCATAAGCATTTACATTGAAAATCCCTATTACGAAGGATTTTACATCCTGGTATTTAGGGATGCCGTGTGTCGCCTTCCAGCTATTTACCAACCCTTCTTCCGATATGCATCATATTCTGCTTCTATTTATATTATACGGTGCACAAAACCCTTCTGTGACATCCAGGATTGACAGTTTAAAAGCCCGTCTCAGATACCTGCCGCCCGCTACCGACGTAGCCAACGACAGCCTGCGGCGGGCAACGTTGAAGGAATTAATGAGAGCCTATTCCGATAAAAACATTGACTCTTCATTTTATTTTAATACGGAATTAGTCAAGCATTGTGAGCGGTCGCATGCTCATGCAGAGTTGTCCTACGCATTTCATTATGCCGGGTATCTTTATCAGGTTCGCGGAGATTACCATCAAAGTATCAGATATCATTTCAAAGCGTTGACCGTCGCCGAAAAAGAGGGGTTGTTTAAACAAATGGCCCGTGCACACCGCGGTTTGGCTCACGCTTACAGCAGCCTGAAAGAATTTGAAAAAGCGGCTTCACATTGCCAGCTTGGATTAAAGGCCCTGGAAAAAGAAGCGGATGTGTACACCAAACTTGGAATACTCAACGTGCAAGGCGCCATTTTTCGGGAACAAAAAAGGCTAACCGATGCATTAAAGGTTAATAATTCAATGTACTTGCTTGCGAAAAAAAAGAACGAAGGCTGGTACGAATCGCAGGGACTGCATGCCATTGGCTGGGTGTACCGCGAGATGGGCGATATTTCCAAAGCATTGGACTTTTACAAGCAAGCATTAGTAATTGCAGACAAAATAGGGAGCGTCGATTTGCAATGCAGTATTCTCCTGCATATTTCGGACGCTTATTTTATGACCCAAAAATATCGATCGGCAATTTCTTACTGCCGGGAAGCAAAACATCGCGCCGAGCAAAGTAAAAACAGCAGTATCGTAGCCGAATCGAATGAAAAGCTCGCCGGCATTTACAAATCCACCAGGCAATTCGAAAAATCACTGCTTGCATTCGAAGATTTTATTCTGCTCCGGGACAGTCTTTCCAAGGAAAAGGCCGACCATCGAATTGAAAACTTGCAGGCGCTTTATGACAACGTACAAAAAACAAATACGCTGCAAAAACAGCAGGTACAGCTGCTGAACGAGCAAAACAAAGGCCAAAGGCTCGCGCAAGACCGAAATGTGCTGGCAGTGGGTATTTTTTCGGTACTGCTGGCCGCTTCGCTCCTTTATTGGAACAACCGAAAGCTACAAGCCAAAAACCAGCAGATCGAAACCCAGAGAGGCTTGCTCGAAAATGCACGGCAGGAGCTCTTTCTGATGAACCAGACACTGGAATTGCGGGTAGACAAACGTACGGAAGAATTGTCGTCGGCCAACCAGGAGCTCATGCGCAAGAATGAGGAGATCAAGGAGGCGCTCTTCAAGGGGCAAACCATTGAGAGGAAGCGGGTTGCACTGGAACTCCACGATAACCTCAGCAGCTTGCTAAGCGCTGTGAACATGAGTATGCAGACCATCAACCCGAACAATTTGACTGAACTCGAACAAACCGTATACCGGAATGTGCGGCAAATGCTTCAGAGCGCGTATACGGAGGTACGTAATATTTCGCACAACATTCTTCCTCCCGAGCTCGAACGCGACGGGCTGATCGCTACCGTAAACAGCCTGATGTCGAAAATGAACCAAAACAGCGGGCTCCAACTCTCAATGTCCGTTGACCAGCTCGACGAACGACTGCCGACGCAAATCGAATTCAACCTGTACAGCATTATTTTCGAATTAATCAATAATGCGATCCGCCACGCGAGCGCTACTCACTTGAGTGTTTTTTTAATAAGAACGAATATCGGAGTAGAACTGACGGTGACCGACGACGGCGTGGGTATTCATCCGGAAAGCAAACGCGGGCGCGGACTCCAAAACATTCATAATCGCCTCGAATCACTGGGTGGGACCTTCGATATGCTGGTACCCAAAGAAAAAGGGACATGGATACTGATCAAAATTCCCATTGAGCTATAATGTTCAATGGAAATTTTGATGATGCCTTTGGCAAAACTATTACTTCGGAGGGCCCGACGGGTTCATTTGCTGATCATTACCAGAAGACCCAAAAGTATCCCATTGTCCTATAAACGGATCGATTGCACGTAATGTATTGTCCACTCTTTTAAAGCCATCAAAGTTAAATTCAGCAATAAACGAGACATGCTTGAATCTGGCCGGTCTCGGCTGACCGTCGTGATTGAGGTATAGGAAAATCGGTTCAAGCGGCTGACCGTCCGCCGATTTTTCCGGTACAAAATTCTTGTCAACAAACACAAGCTTCAATGCCAGCTCACCTGTTTGGGGCTCAGTAACAGGTTCGATCGTAACACGACCTTCGATGTGAACATACTTTTCTTCATCCATTTTATTCAGGAGGGTATAGTTAAACAAAATTGATATGCAAATATTGCGCATCACAACTCGTTGGCAAATACCTCATTTACATGGTTTTACATCCCATAATTTAAGGATACAAAATCACCATCAGGATGAGATTACCTGCCTCGCCATTTGAAATACTTATTATCAGGTCCCACATGGAAAAAATACCCATTCCCAGACTTGTATCCGGATGTCATTTCACATGATCAGATATTACTATTTAGTTACTCGTATTAATCACTAAGGTATCGGGAGTCGTTCGGGCAGTCGGAAATGTGACTGCTTTCGGACTTACTACCGACTTAATAACCAGCGAATCGGTCCCCATGAACTTGCCATTCGCCGCGAGGTAGAAGGTTCCGGTTGGAAGTTGCCTGAAGTCTGCTTTGCCGGTGCTTCCGGTTTTCTGTTTCATAACATATCCAGTTGCCTCGGTTTTCACAGAATTAGCCTGGGCAATGCTGCTGAAAATATAAACATCTATTCCGGCAATAGGCTGATTGTCTGTCGACTGCACGAATACACTGTACAGTATTGACGGGTTGTAAAAATTGACATTCAGGGCGTTGGTCCTATCTATTGCTATGCCCCCTTTTTCGGCTTTGTAAACCATTGC
>CAMLNK010000292.1 GCA_946481035.1 uncultured Dyadobacter sp.
TATTTTTGAAAAAGTAATCAGGCCAATTCCGCTTACGCATGAAGAAGTACCTTTCCCAACCCCTTTCCCGCACTATTTTCACGCTCCTGATCACCACGTTATTATTCTCCTGCGAGGTATTCCGCACAACCCCCGAAAAAAATACATCATCCCGCAGTACAGCTTCCCGAGGCCGCACGTCTCCCACCCGCAGGCCACCTGCCCGGAAACCGGTAGCAAAAGCCCCTGCCCGCAAACCGGCGCCCCCGCGAAACACCACCCCTACCTATGCGCGCCCCGGCGACGCAAATACCGAGAACATCCCGCAAGTGGTGCAAATCGCCCGCACCTACACCGGCACGCCCTACCGCTCCGGCGGCAATGATAAACAGGGTATTGACTGTTCGGGCCTCATTTGCCAGGTCTATTCCGAAATGGGTGTGAAAGTACCCCGCATCTCCTGGCAGCAATCCGAGTTCGGGCAGGAAGTGGGCAGCGTAGCAGAGATCAAGCCGGGCGACTGGCTGTTTTTCGTACCCGAAGCCGGCAAGGAAGGCTACGTGTCACACGCAGGTATCGTCACCGACGTCCGCGGGCGCGACGAGATCATATTCATACATGCTTCCACTTCACGCGGCGTACGCGAAGACAATCTGTTTTCGACCTACTTCAAAGGCCGTTTCGTGAAAGCCATGCGGCCTTTCTGAACATACCGACCGTTCACGAACTGAGTTCAATTAAAATATACAAAGTCGTAGGGGTAGCGCGGATTCTGATTGTCCTTTTCGAAATTTGCAGTCATAACTCAATTTCCTCTACCCTATATGCAAAACGCCATTGCCCCTCCGCCGATATCCGGCGACCGGACAGTCGCCATTCAGGCCAGTCCGGGCATTCCCGTTTACATTTATGCCACCGTTTTCGCATCGTTTTGCGTCATTACCGGGCTCATCTGGGATATTTGCTGGCATATGAGCATCGGCCGCGACGGGCTTTTGTCGCCGCCGCATTTGGTCATTTACCTCGGTGCCGTGGTAGCCGGGATGTTTTCGGGTTATGAGATTTTGAGAAAGACATTCTGGGGAAATGAGATTGAAAAAGCGGCCAGCGTCAAGATCTGGGGCTTTTTTTACAGTTCGCTTGGTTCCCTGTTCTGCGTTTGGGGCGCATTATCGATGCTTACCTCTGCGCCATTCGACGACTGGTGGCATAATACCTATGGCCTCGACGTCACCATCCTCTCCCCTCCGCATACCGTATTGATCCTCGGCATTATCGGCATCCAGTTTGGCGCCATGATCAGCGTTATCGCCGTGAAAAACCAGATGAAGCTTTTCGGCAGTTTTGGAGAAGGGAAAGTTAAGGCATTGGACAAAACACTTTTCTGGCTGTTTGCATTGTCGGCCGGCTTTTTGTTAACCATCTGGTTTACATTAATATCCGAAGAATTGGGGCGAATGCGTGTACACCGGTCGAGCTACTACATATTTGCCGGAGCAGCATTTCCGCTACTGTTAATAGCCGTCGGGAAGGCAGTTTCGCACAAATGGGCCGTTACGGCGGTTGCCGGTGTGTATACTGCCTTAATGCTCGGTACGCTCTGGATTATTCCGCTTTTCCCTGCCGAGCCCAAACTGGGCCCCATTCTGAACCACATCACCCATTACCAAGGGTTTCATTTCCCGCTGCTGCTGATCGTCCCCGCCATTGTGATCGATGTCCTCCGTTACCGCTTCGCACATTGGAACGACTGGAAACTTACATTACTGCTCGGCGTGGCATTTCTGGTTGTGTTTTTTGTAGTTCAATGGTTCTTCGGCGGGTTCCTGATGGAGTCGCCTTATGCCCGCAACTGGTTCTTCGGAAGCCATTACTGGTATTTCGGGAATGACCCCAACTGGGAGTACCGCTACAAGTTCGGCCCGTGGATGGTCGAAGGAACGCCCGCATTGCTTAAAGGACTGGGCATTGCATTGGTATTAACATTAATCTCAACCCGCATCGGACTGGCGTGGGGTAACTGGATGCACAAGATTCAACGATGAAAAGATACATTTCCCTCATTTTGTTAATGTTGCTCAGCGCGGCCTCGTATGCGCACGTAGGCAGCGCAGGCGTGCAAATGCAGGCGCAGGCAGGCGGGTACAAGGTGCTTGTGAGCGTGGTGCCGCCGGATGTGATTCCGGGCACGGCACAGGTTTCTGTTTATATTGAATACGGCGAAGCCCGGAAGGTGTCGGTGCGGCCAATCTACTTCTATTCGGGCGATAAAGGTGCGCCTACGTCCGATCCCCTGGCACCGGTTGCGGGGCAAAAAGGTCAGTTCCAGGGAGCGGTTTGGCTTATGGAACCAGGCTCGTCCAGCGCGCAGATCAGCATCGAAGGTATGCAGGGCGACGCCGAGCTGATCATCCCTATCGTAGCCGTGTCGACAGCCGAGCGCGAAATGCCGAAAGGATTGGGCATCGGCCTCAGCATCGTAGGATTGCTGCTTTTCCTGCTCATGATCACGACCATTGGTGCGAGCGTGAGCGACGGCCTTCTTAAACCCGGCCAAAACCTGACAGCGGCGCAAAAACGGAAGCGGTGGATCAATATGGGTATTGCCACGGCAGTATGCTCACTGATTTTGTACGGCGGAAGCAGCTGGTGGGATAGCTGGGCAGAGGAGTATAAACAATGGCTGTACAAGCCCTTAAAGGCAAAAACCGCGATCATCGAAGCGGATTCACAACGCGTTTTTCAATTGAAAATAGACACTACCAACTGGGATCACCGGATGAAAAGAAGCATGCTCAGCACACTGGTCCCCGACCATGGCAAGATCATGCATACCTTCCTCGTCCGCACGCCCGGCCTCGATGCATTCGCACACGTCCATCCCGACCGGAAGGACAGCCTTACATTTGAAGCCGCATTGCCCGATTTGCCAGCCGGTAAATACCTGGTTTACTCGGATATTGTACAATACACCGGCTTTGCAGAAACGATCGTCGATACGCTGATTATTCATGCAAAACCATCGGCCAGGATCAGCAAGGCTTTATCCGAAGACGATACCTTCATTATCACCGACCCGCTCGATACGCCCGGCAAGGTACCAATGGGCGAAAACGTAGTCATTTGCGGAAAACCGGGCACCAAAACCGTTTTCAAGGATGGTTCTTACGCCATTTGGGAAGGCAAGCCCGACAAGGCGCTGGAAGCCGGAAAGCCCTATCAGTTAAATTTTGAAATATATAACCCGGACAACAGCCCGTGTTTCCCCGAACCATACCTGGGAATGATGGGCCACGCGGTGATCATGCGCTCCGATGGATCGGTGTACATTCACCTCCACCCGAGCGGCTCCTACTCGATGGCCGCGGAGCAATCTTTCGAAAGCCGCATTTCTGATACTTCCCACGTAGCCAAATGGCCCAAACCGGACGTTTTCCGCGATAGTATCGACCGGCATCTGGCCAATCTCAAAGCCATGCCTGCCGTCGACCGGGAGATATTCCTCATGAAAGAAATGGGCATGTACAATGTCACCGAAGGCGGCATGACCGGCATGGAACATGGCACACGCATCTCGTTCCCTTATGCTTTCCCGAAAGGCGGCCAATACCGGATATTTCTCCAAATCAAAAGAAACGAAAAAGTGCTGACCGGCGCTTTCGACGTCAAAGTCAACGATCCGGTAACGTTATAGCATTTCCGCAATCGGGCATTTAAAAGAGCGCAGCGATCTTTTCGTAAGAAAGGTCGCTGTAATCATTTATATAGAGGTTGCACGGCGGCAGTTCCTCGCGCGTATGCGAGCTAAGTACGCCTACCACGCGCATACCGGCATTGAGCGCAGCCGACACGCCCGAAAACGAATCTTCAAATACGACGCATTGGTGTGGTTCCACACCGAGGTTCTTTGCCGAAGTAAGGTAAACCTCGGGATCGGGCTTGTGCTTCTTTACATCTTCGCTGGCGAGGATCGAACCCAGCATTTCCTGAATGGGCACTTTGCTCAGGATAAGATCGAGGTTGGCACGTGGAGCGGAGGTAGCCACGCCCAGTACGGCTCCGTTCGCTTTCAAATCGTGCATAAATCCGACAATGCCTTTGATAGGCTCCACGTAAGGCGCATACAGTTCGCGGAAAAGCCCTTCCTTTTCCTCTTCCATTTGCAACAATTCTTCTCCTTCAACTACCCGTTGCAAAAAGTGGCTCAGAATATAGCTATTACTTTTTCCATACATGTGCTGGGCAAATTCCTCTTCGGTAGGAGAAAGGTTTCGTTTTGAAAAAAACTCGCGGAATGCGCGGGAGTGATAGGGATTGGTATGGACAATTACACCGTCCATATCAAAAATGACTGCTAATTTTTCTTTCATCCTGCAAAGTTAACCATCGAAAAACCTTCCTGAAATGAAATTCAGAACTAAAAATGGGCGCTTCAACTGAAATAGTTTGACAACTTTAATTCAAACTTTTTACAAACAAGTAACCTTTTTAATGCGCATTCTATTAAATTTACCCACAACGCCTCACACTAAGTGCTCAGAACTTCCATACTCAACGTCAGAATACAAGCTTCCTAATTTTCCTGAACCAATATCCGGTCCATTAATTGCGTATATGAATGAATTAGAACGAGCTGGCAATAGCGTCGATGGTCAGGCACTTTCAAAGCCGAAAACGCTCACTTCTCTGGAAGTGTATGATCAGTACGGGGCCATGGCATATGGGATTATTTTGCAAATCCTGCCCCAGGTACACGTTGCACAGGAGGTTTTGGTAAGTGTCTTCTCCTCTCCGCAATTGCAATCTTGTAATAGTTATCCTTTCACTTTTGCCGCCTGTGTAATCAAGCTGGCACGGGCCAAAGCAGTGGAAGCAAAGCGCAAACTAACGGCCCTTGCACCCGCAGGAGCCGAAAATGCATATGGAGATACTTCTCCACAAAGCATTTTCGACCTCGCATTCCGCCAGGGTTTCACGCCGGATGAAGTAGCGGACAAATTGAATATATCAAAGAATGATGTACTTCGTTCCTTTCATGAGTTTTTCAAATCATATCGCAACGCATAAATTTTCACACATTGAGCAAGCAGGAATTTATCGAAAGCGGTATCCTCGAATCCCATTTATTGGGACTCGCCAATGAAGACGAGCAGCTGTTGGTTGCTGAAATGATGTTATCGGACAATGAAATGTCCGAGTACGTGAATGACCTTGAACAGGATATCAAACGCTATTTTGCGCAAGGTTCGGTACCGCCGCCCGAAGCTGTGAGGGAAATCATATTGCTCAGAAGCATTCGTGAGAAAAAGGGGCCAAGCAGCAACAACGCAGCAGAAAAGGCGGATGTAAAGCAATATCTCGACGTGGAGGTGAACGACACGCACATGAAAGTGCATAAACTGTGGCGTCCCGCATTTATTGCCGTTTTCATTCTGTCGAAAATTTTCCTGATCGCCGGTTTGTATTTCTATTTCAAATCGGTGGCGCAGCAGGAAGAAATCGAAAAAATCAAAACTGAAATGCAAGTGAATAACCAATAAAAATATTGACCTGTACACACGAAAGCCGGCGGACCTTGCGATCCGACCGGCTTTTTTTATTTGTTTAAATTTCTATTTCAGAAATGCGCGGAGCATCCATGCCATTTTCTCGTGTTCTCTCAGAAGTCCGGTCACGTAGTCGCTTGATCCGAGGTCTTTGTAAGTGTCAGCAAATTCGGTTACCAGCGGGCGAAGGAGACGAATGATGGTTTCGTGGTCGTCGAGCAAATTTTGCAGTTGTGTTTTCGGTTCGGTCGTGTATTCCGGTTCGAGGAGGTCGGTCAGTTTCAGAATATCAGCCAGGCGCGCTTCCGAGTAGTGACCGATGGCGCGGATACGCTCTGCAATATCGTCGAGGATCACCTGCAACTGTTCGTATTGTCCTTCAAACAGCTTGTGCAGTTCGAAAAAATTCATCCCGCCGATGT
>CAMLNK010000293.1 GCA_946481035.1 uncultured Dyadobacter sp.
ATTGGGTACAATGCTGTTCGAGCTGGTGTTGTTCAGGCCGAAGCGGAAATTCACATGTTCGTTGCCTCCCGTAAACGAAAGGGAGTTGACGTAGTTGGTACCGGTGCGGTAGAAGTTTTTCAGATTGTTTTTCTGAGGCGAATAGGGACGTTCCACACCATCGAACTGGATTACCGGCGTACCATCCATTTTCGCACCGTACGACAAGCGGCCTGAGCTCTTCGCCTTATCCTTGTCTGCCGGTTTCACACCGTCCACCCCCTGGCCGTATTCATATTGCCAGTCAGGAATGATCGAAAGGTTGTCCACCGAGAAGTTGCCATTGTATTCCACGCCGATGCCTTTTTGCGCACGCCCTTTTTTGGTGGTAATCAAAATCACACCATTGGAAGCACGGGCACCGTAAAGCGCCGCAGCAGGGCCGCCTTTCAAAACGCTGATCGACTCGATATCGTCGGGGTTGATACCACCGATACCGTCACCGCGGTCGGTGTTGTTACCGTTACCATCCGAAGCATTACCGCCGCCCGGAACGCTGTTATCCATCGGCATACCGTTGATCACGTACAAAGGCTGGTTGTTACCGCTCAAAGAACCATTACCACGGATGATAATGCGGCTGGAACCACCAGGGCCCGTCGACATACCAGTTGCGTTCACCCCCGCGATCTTACCTGTCAATGCATTCGCCACGTTGTTTTCACGGGCTTGCGTAAACTCGCTTCCTTTCACTTCGGTCACTGCGTAGGCCAGCGCTTTTTTCTCTTTGGAAATACCCAAAGCCGTTACAACGACCTCGTTCAGCGCTTTGGCCTCAGGAGCCAGCTGTACGTCCACGCTGGTTTGGCTGCCTACCGTAACTTCCTGTGTAGTATACCCTACAAAGCTGAAAACCAGAACGGCAGTTGCAACCTCGCCGTCGGGAATATCCAGAAAAAATTTACCTTCCGCATCACTGGAAGTACCTCTTTGCGTGCCCTTCACGAGTACGCTCACGCCCGGGAGGCCGGCGCCGGTCTCGTCCTTTACGCTTCCTGTGACGTTGCGCTTAGGCGAGGTTTTGATAGCATTTTCTTCAACAGGTGCTTGTTCGCGGCGCAGGATAATGCGGTCCTGTACCACTTCGTAAGTAACTTTATGCGGGGTCAGAATTTTACTGAGAACTTCGGATAACGATTCGTCCTGAAATTTATAGGATGCTTTCTGATTGTTGAAGATCTGAGGGTTGTACATGAACTTAACCTTCGTCACATTCTCGATCTTTTCCAATGCCTTGTCAATCTCGGAATTGGCTAAACGCAAAGTCACTTTTTGTTCTAACACACGCTGTCCGCGCACGTCGTTCGCATGAACGAAAGTGCTGAACGCGATGGAGAGCAGGGCTTGATACAGAGTAATGCGCATGATTTTCTGTAAAGCATGGTGAAATTGTACTCTTTTTGACATAATTTTGATTTTTGTCGGGTTAAAATTCGGCATAATGATTCCCACAGCAGCCTCATTCAGATGCTGTTAAGCGTACACAAGCATGGGGATTGATCGGGTCGGTGGTGTTGCAGCATCATCGACCTTTTTTTGGAATAGTAATCAGTAGCGGTTTTGGGTCATAGGCACGGGTGAATTTGTCATAAAGTATTGAGAGAAAGGTATTTTCATTAACATCCTTTACTGTTGATGATGATGCTGGCATCGAGCTGTTCATATTGTGCGCCGATCGTCTTGCAAATCAGATTGATCTTCTCGAACAGCGGCTCGTCGGAGAGTGAAGCGGTGAGGTAGCAGTTCTGCATTACTTCCGCATCGAATACGATCTTCACACCATATGATTTTTCCAATGCCGCAAATACTTCGGTGATGGGCGTTCCCTTGAATTCAAATGACTGTCTCTGTATGGGTAATTCCAGGAGTTTCGGGTCCGGAACCAGGCTTCTGGTGAGTCGTAACTCATTGGGTGCGAATGTGATCTGCTGGTTGGGCGTCAGTACCATTCCACCGAGTTTGTCATCCGCATGCTGGCTCGCAATTGCTTCCTTCGTCATCGGGAAGACCGATACCTTACCCGTTTTGACCACCACTTTCACCTCCTGATCGTCGAACGCGCTCACTTTGAAGCTCGTACCCAACACCTTGGTCGCCAGCGTATGTGCATACACGTAGAAGGGTTTGTCGGGATTTTTGGCCACTTCAAAAAACGCTTCACCTCTAAGGAACACCTCCCGCTTGCGGCCCTCGAAGCGGCGCGGGTAGGTAATGCGGCTGTCGGGCTGCAAAAGCACCGAGCTGCCATCTTCCAGGATCACCAGTTTCGCCTCGTCCCCTGTGTTCACCGCCTCGATCAGCGGCTCTTTAATCTGGCTGAGGATCACCTTATATTGGTCCGACTGCTTCTGCGACAACGTCTGCTTGTTATACCACCATCCGGCGAACATCAGGATTAGCACCGAGGCTGCCATATGGTACCAGTTGGGCCTGAAACGCAGCCAAACCGCCGATTTTTTTGCATTGTTTTCGCCGATCGCGTGCGAGAGCCTGTAAATTTCATTAGCCACTTCCTCATCCGAAATGCGATCGAATGCCGCTTCCGTCGCCGCCAGAAAATTTCGGGCGCGATCAACGAGATCCTGTTTGTCCGGATTGTGTTCCAGCCATTCGGTCCATGCGGCTTCATCGGCGGGGTTGTTGAACAACACCCAGCGTCTGAAAGATGGATCGGCGGCCAGTTCCTCCGGAAGAAAATTGCGGTAATGAAGCATATCAGGCAAATAATAATATGGCTAATTTTAATAAGGATGCGAGAACATTGGGTCAATACTCTCCTTTTGGAAATTAATTTTTGAAAAAATTTGGCTGGGCGAATAAAATATGGCCAAAGCGGCTTGGAACCGCATTGAGCTACCGTTAGTTTGGCGATACCTACCTATTATTCATTGGTTGATTTTTATAGGATCTAAAACTTGATTTCCTGAATATCATTGCGCAGCTTTGAAGAGTAATTGAAGATGTTTCTGGAAAATGGATTATTAACTTAGATCAGGAAACTGCCATGAAATACTGCATAACGCCGGACTATCAAAGAGCGAAAGGTGAGGCCATTCACCTGCTGCAACAGTTTGGATTGGAGAAGCCGCCCGTCAATCCGATGGAAATCGCTCAGCACCTTGGTGTGAAGGTTTCATTTGTTGAATTCGAGAAAAATCTCAACAACATTTCAGGTTTTTATGATTTTGAGGAGGATACCATCTTTGTGAACATGAATGAGTATCCTTTGAGGCAAACTTTTACGATTGCTCACGAACTTGGGCACAGGATATTGCATGCCGAATGGGCGAAGTCTTCCGATTATAAAGTGCTCATGCGTGAGGATACGGGTACGATCGATCCCAAGGAAGCGGAAGCCAATACTTTCGCAGCCAACCTGCTGGTTCCACGGTTTATGCTGGACAAGTATTGGGAAGGGTTGCCGGTTATCCAGCTTTCGCTGCTATTTGTGGTGTCGGTTCCTGTAATTAAAAACCGGATTTCCTTTGAATATGGAGCTTAGCAGAATTCAGGCCAAAAAAGGGATTGTAAAAAAGGACCAGAACGGCACATCATTAACAGAAAAGCAAGTCGCCGCCCATCAAATGGAGCTCGAAATTACCAAAGAGCAAAACCGGCATGAAAAGGATATGCGGAACACGGAGCTGGGTTTCCTGGGCTGGTTCTTCGGCGATGGACGTAATACGCAAACATTCGTTGCATTAATGGCTGTCTTTTTAGGATTGTTAATATTTGCTACCTGCCTTTTTGCAGCATACAGGAAACCTGACGAAGCACATTTCTGGTCCGATGCCGGTTTGAAATCGTTGGCATTTGCCGGTACTTCACTGGGGTATTTGTTTGGGAGGGGGATGATTGGTAGTAGGAAGTAATTTAGTAGTGTGCTGTCGGTAAACCGGAAAGCGATCTTTGCGGGGTTGGCAGAGAATGACGGCACGGGGTGTGAGTGACGTATATGAATCTACGTTTAGAAAATATTCGGTGGCGCATTTTGGACACTGAAAGCCTGTGTCGGGAATCTAGAATTGCAGCGCGAAGCAAAGCAGCAGCAAATTGCTGATTGGATGAATGTGCTGTTTGAGTGCTGTGATTGCTTTGAAAAGGAGGTTGGCTACGGATTGCCTGTTAACTTGCATGAGATCGGCGATCTGTTCGTTGTCCATGCCTTCAAAGTATTTGAGGAAAACGGCCTCTTTCTGGCGGCGGGGCAGCTCTTCAATGGCGCAGCGTACCTTGACCTGGTTTTCGCTCAATAGTTCGTTACGTTCAATTTCGGTTTCGACCGTCTGATAATCGGAAACCTGGCTGGCTTCGTCGATGTCCAGAAATGGATGGGATCCGTTGCTGCGGCGGAACTCCTGCATGAGCTGGTTGCGCAACGCGCGCAGGAAGTAAATGGTAACGAACTGGATTTGAATGTTCTGGCGACGTTCCCAGATATGGATCATCAGGTCCTGGATAGCATCTTTGATGAACTCCCTGTCGGAGGTGAAATTGCAGGCGTAATTGAACAGCGTACGGTATTGCTTGTCGGCTAGCTGGCAAAATGCCAGACTGTCCCCGGCCTGGCTTTGATGCCAGAGATTGATAAGAACTTCATTCTCCTCAGCGATACGTTGTTTCTTGTTCAATTCTTGTCGGGTCAGTTAAACAAATTAACTGTTTAATCGCCATAATCTAAAATATAAGTCCGACTTTATTTTTAGTGAGCGAATTTAATCCTGGTGAATTGTATTATTCCGAAATAAAAGTTTGAAAAAGTAGCGTAAGTGGCTGGCTGGCGCGGAATAGTTACTTTGGGGAATAGGAGGAAAGGGAGGAAAGGGAGGATGGAGGAAAGGGAGAAAGTAATATTACAAATCCCCTTTCCTCCCCTTCCTCCCTTTCCTCCTTTCCTCCTTCTATCGAAGTGTTCACAACCCGCGTCGACACGATTTACGGCGTTACGTTCATGGTGATCGCGCCGGAGCATGAGCTGGTGGATGTGATCACGACGCCGGAGCAGCGCGCTGAAATCGATGCGTACATTGCCATGACCCAGAAGAAATCGGAGCGCGACCGGATGTCGGATGTGAAAACGGTATCGGGTGCATTCACGGGCGCGTATGTGATCAATCCGTTCAGCGGGGAGAAGGTGCCGGTGTTCATTGCGGATTACGTATTGGCAGGCTATGGAACGGGTGCGGTAATGGCCGTGCCGTCCGGCGACCAGCGCGACTGGAACTTCGCGAAGCATTTTAATTTGCCCATTATCCCGATCCTCGACGCGCAAAAGGACATTGAAACCCAGGCGGACGCGACGAAGGAAGGAAAATATATCAATTCAGGCATTATCGACGGGCTGACCTACAAAGAGGCTACCGAAAAACTGATTAATGTGCTGGAAGAAAAAGGTTTAGGTAAAGGAAAAATCAACTATCGCCTGCGCGACGCGGTATTTAGCCGCCAGCGTTACTGGGGCGAGCCGGTGCCTGTGTATTATAAAAATGACAGCGAAGGCCAGCCGATACCTTACCTGCTCGACTTGAATGAGCTGCCCTTGAACCTGCCGGAAGTGGACAAATACCTGCCGACCGAAAACGGCGAGCCGCCGCTGGGCCGCGCGCACGGTTGGGAACATGGCTCGGGCAATGGCTACGAGCTGAGCACCATGCCGGGTTGGGCCGGCAGCAGCTGGTACTGGTACCGCTACATGGACCCCAAAAACGAAAACGAATTCGCCTCGAAAGAAGCCATCGGCTACTGGAAAGACGTGGATTTGTACATCGGCGGCACCGAGCATGCGACCGGCCATTTGTTGTACAGCCGTTTCTGGAATAAATTCATGAAAGACCGCGGCTTTGTGCAGGAAGAGGAGCCGTTCAAGAAGCTGATCAACCAGGGCATGATCCAGGGAC